>JAFDXH010000020.1 GCA_018268075.1 Bacteroidota bacterium
ACTTGTCCACTGATAAGATTACCTACAATATTCATAATAACCTCTGCCTGCTCTTTGCCATAATGCAATCGCAATTGACTTGCATCCTGCACGGCTAAGGTAGTAGCAACTTTATTGGAACGAGCCGTTGCAATCAGATTGTCCATTCCATTAAAATAAATAGTTGGAAATTCATCAAACACTAAACTACTTTTATTACAATTTTTTTTATTCATCACTCTTGTAATAGCAGTGATATAAAGAGAAAGCACAGCTCCATAGGTTTGTGTTTTTTGCGGATTATTTCCCATGCAAACTATTTTAGGCTGCTCGGGGTTATTTATATCTAATGAAAAATCATTACCCGAAAGAATATAGTAAAGCCGTTCGGAAGATAATTTGCTAAGGCTGATCTTGGCGCTCGCTATCTGTCCTTCTAATTGCTCTTTCGCATCATTTAAGTAAGCGCTTACAAATGGGTTGACCAATACTTCGATTTGTGGTTCGGCTCTCAATATGGAAAACAACTTATCATAGCTCACCTGCGCCAGTTCAATCACATGCGCTAATGTACAATACCTTCCATTTTTGTATTTACACAAAAACCATATCAACGCAGTAACAAAATTGATCGGTGACTCCACAAAGAAATCTCCCTGCTTCTTGATCCATTCCCGGTTAAGCCCTAACATAATTGTGCGTGATGATTCTGCTGCATCCGTTATATCGTGGATCGTGGAAACATCTAAAGGATTGCAGCGGTGGGAACGACTGAGATCATCAAAGTTAATCACATAGAAATCCGGCTTTACTTTATAAGAATTTCTGTATTTCAGATATTGGTTGTATGCAATTTTTGTCAGGTCGTCAAACTTAAAATCATATACAAACATGCTAAACCCTTTTTGAATATGTTGTTTGATGATATGCTGAATAATAAAATAAGATTTACCGCTTCCCGGTGAACCCATGACCAGTAATCCCCTGAACGGATTAATAATATTGATCCAACTTTTTCGAAATCGTCCTTTCAAATTGTACCGTGCAGGAAGATTGATCGAATATTCGTTATTCAACAATCGTTCTTCCTGGGGAAAGGTTTCATTGATTGAATTGAATACATTATTGCTGAGTTTTTGTTTAATTATTCTTGACAAAAATGTGCCGCCGGTGAGCACAAGTACAAATCCAGTTGTAGTGGCAATCGTGTAAGCAACAGCGGTCGTGGTCGCATCTATTTCCAAATAGAAAATAAAGTAGCTGATAAAATAAAGCAGTAGTCCAATCCCAATATAAACAAACGCCACCTTGTAGCGAATTTTTTCATTCTTTCTTCCTCTCGCTCCGATCAATGAAATACTCAACACGATTAAAGCAATCAGCTTTGGTTTATTAAAGCTGCTGAACAATCCTGTTTTATTAACATTCTGCAATATCCGGTCCGTTATATCCGACCGCAGTTCCCACTGCTTAAAAACACCATAACAGCAATAATAAAAATGTAGTAATAAAATACCAATGCTTATCATTCTTGTCAGGTCAATGATCTTTCTTAGCCCCTGTTCATTTTCTCCGGTTTGCATAGAATATAAAATTTAATTATTGAGAATTTCTTTTTCTTCTTTTTTGCTTTCGCAAATCATAAGGTATGTAGTTATAGGATTCCGTTGGTTTGATAACTTCATCCAGTAGCTTTGATAAATCCTGTTTCTGATCTGTGGATTTACCAGGATCATCAGGAATAATTTCTTTTCTGTGTCTTTGTTTTTCCTGTTTTGTTTTTTCAATGTTTACAGTCTGTGTTATTCCGCATTTTTCAAGAATTGCTTTGGCGCTGTATTCTTTTCCTATATCACTTCCGTTGAATACCGATTTTGTATTGTGATCTATATATGTCAGCCCGTAAATAATTCCCTTATCATTTTGTCTTACGATAAGGCTAATCTTTTCTTTTTGTAATGCCTCTTTAAATGCTTGTAAATTTTTTTGCGGCTTCACCATAATCCAGTCAATGGATGTTTTTAAGCTCTTTTTATATTCATGTTTCACTACTTCATTTTCCGAAAATTTTTTTTCCAAATAAGCAAGTATCGGCTTGCTGTAAATGGAGCTTGCTTTGATCGGTACACCGACCTTATTTCCTTTTTCATCAAGCACACGGTAAACAAGCCCATTCTTTCTAAAAATTATTCCATCCTCTCTGCCTCTGTCGGCAACAACATTGTATAATTTCAAAACGGCATTGAGTTCAGCCAGGGAAGCATATTTGTAATGAGGTAATACCGCATCCAAAACATTTGTGATTGCTCTTTTAGTCGCAGACTTTCCATAGACTACTTTTTGTGTATGAATCTGTTTGATTTCATCGGATTGTTTTTTCTGATCTTCCGCTTTTACGATTTTGTAAGCTATTTCAATTTCCCGGCGAGCTTTGGCAGATTCATTTCTACCAATATTGTGTATTGAAATCCTTTTTCCATCTTTCTGAATATTGGTAGTAACAATATGTATATGCGGATGACCGGCATCGTTGTGCTGATAAACAAGATAAGGCTGTTCGCCAAAGCCGATCTTACTCATATAGACCGAAGCAATCTCGACCAGTTTCTCTTTTGCTAATTTTTCATTCAACCCAAAGTTTAAAGAGATATGAACTGTATTCGTCGAAGCTCTTTTATTAAGTGCAATCAGTTCTTCAAAACGGCTCAGCTTTTCATAAAAATTTAGCTGATCCGCTTCTTTCAAAAAATTGTGTGCATACATGCATACCGCTTTTCCTTCTTTCATTTTTTGCTCATTATAATTGAACGCTCTTTTAATGCTATTAGGCACGGTTATTTTTGCGACCATTGGATATATATTTGATTCATTCGTTCTTTGATTTCTTCCACTTTTTTCAGCAGTGTATTTTTTAGATTTTCATATTGCATTACCCAGGATCTGATTTCAGGAATATGGTCAAGCGTATGGAGTTTATGAACCGCCTGGTTAAAGTTGTTGCCAATAGCGTTTAATTCTCTTTTTAATTGAATCATTTCTGACAAAAATTCATCAGCTGTTTGATCGCGATAAAAAAAAGTTACAGGCTCCTGCAACAACACTTCTCTTGCATATTCACTGAGGCTACTTGAAGTAGTACGGTTGAAGAACTTATTCAGTTTATTTTCTTCAGCTTCACTCAATCGGATGGTAAGCCATTTTGAACGGATTTGTTTTGTCTCTTTCATCACTCTTTCATTTTCACAACCTGGAGTAATCTTGTTTAAAAACCTGTCACAATTCCCCCCGCAGCGAGTTCCGAAGCGGAGGGCAAGATGCTCAAACGTGCCACGTTTGTACATCTTGCCGGTTGCAGATACAGCAACCTGACAACTTTGATAAAAGTAAGATGTGTAAGAATCTAAAAAAATACCTGTTCAAATTCTGAATGGGTAATTATGATTGATGTAAAATAGATTTGCAGTTGTAAATACTTTCTTTATAAATTTTTAAAAACCTGATGTATGAGCAATGCAGTGAACAAGGAAAAATCAAAAATTTTTGAAACCATTTTAAGCAGCCCCGGTATGACTAAAAACGCAAAGTCGTATTGCATCTAAGCCGGCAAAATGTATTGTTGTTAAGCCGCCTGATCGAAGCCGGTTTGCTGACCAAAGAACAGCCATTTGAAGATGACATTATCCGTGCTTTACCCAAAGAATCTGCGGAGGATTTCAGAACAATTCATGAAGAAATTTTAAGGAAGGCGGAACTGACAGAGTTCTATGAAAGATTGAAGTCGCTGTAAAGAATATTCATTGTTCAATGATTTGTTTAAAATCTTTTTAATAGCCTGTTTAAAAATGGGCTATTTTTCTTATAAATGGAAAAGGATAGCGATGGTTATTTTCTGAATAAAAAAAGTGTTTAAATCAGCCCCTCGTCTGCAAATGAATAATATCCTTCTGCCGTAATTATTAAATGATCTAACAAGAATAAATCTAAAAATTTTCCTGCTTCTCTGATCTTTAGCGTTAGTTCTTCATCGGCTTTACTTGGTTTTAAGTTTCCACTTGGATGATTATGTGCAATCATTACATAACTGGCATTTGCTTTTAAGGCTGTTGTAAAAACCAATTTGGGATCGGCTATAGTTCCCGCAACTCCTCCTGTTGTCAAGGAACAAATCCCCAATACTTTATTGGAACGATTTAACAGTATTACTTTAAATTCTTCTACAAATTCCAGCTTGTTTTCATCCCAATATTTCAGGAATAATTCGTAAGCGGTTTTGGAAGAAGAAATTTTGGGGCGTTCCGAAGCTTTGACAGCAGATTTATATACTAATTCAATCTCTGCCACTTTGTTTACAAATTCCGGTTTGTTTGCCTGTTCCATAACTTAAATTTTAAGGAGTTAAAAAATTAATTATGGAGCTCAACCCGGCTTTGGGCAATAAAGGCAAAGAAGCAACGGAATAAATAGTGTCTATCTCTCTAATGGAAAACATTTCTTTATGCCGGAAATTTCTTTGCCGCTTCAGATGCACAAAAGCCGAACTTTGTGCAGGAATTAATGAAGAAATATTCCATAGACTTTTAGTAAAAAAAACTAAAGACAGTTTTCCCTCATAGATGAAAAAGGATGGTCGCTTTGAATTATCAGCTTTTTTTAATTTCATTTATTCCTCAAACACTTTAATATCAGGTCAACATTATAACCAAGCTGCTCCGCCCTTTTATAACATTTGTCATGCTGCTGCGGAGCAGCTTTCGAGGCATTAAAAAATCAAAGACGGACTTAACTGTCTTTGATAGATTGGTTTACCTTTTCTTCAACTTACCCGATTTCTTTTTCAGTTCTTTTATTTTTTGTTTTTCTACAGATGCGCCGCAGTTTTTTTGGGAGAATAAGGGCAGCTACCCGCTGCCCTGTGAAAAATCGCTACTGCTATTTATCAATTTATAATCCCTGCCAATTCACCTTTGAAAAAATCAGCGCAACAATTAAAGGCTTTCTGTGTCTTCAGTTGTGCAGTGCCGCCGTATAACAATGATTTCAGTTTGGCTTCATCATCTTTATAGTTCCGTACATTCTGAAAATAGCCCGTTACGGCGTTATATGCTCCGAACAATGTGCCTTTGGTAGTTTCCATTTGTTGAGTCGGGTTGGTTAGTGCATATTCATACACGGAGTTGCACATATTATTAAAGCATGTGGATAGTTCATCAAACTGTCCTTTCTCTAAATTGTTCAATACTTCTTTGTTGGGAGCCATTGCCAACTGAATCAGGTGCTGTAGTTCGGGGTCAGTGATCTTTACTTTTGTCCAGTTATTAAAAATCCTTTCCAAATCAATTGAAAGCTGATTAGAAATTCCCATTACTTTATGTGCCTGCTCTAACCGTTCTTTAGCATTGACTGTATGTCTTATTTTAATTGAATTACTGTGATTATGCATTGCGGCGTTAAGTGTGTTTGCGCAAACAATTCTTACGGGTGTAAAAGCAGCGGTGATACTTCCGAATCCATCATGGGAAGTTGTAAAGAAAAGATATTTTTCAATTAGATCTTGTCTGCCTACTTTGATATAGCCGGGCAACTTCGCTGTAATAAAAATCCGCTCACCTTTTCCCAATGCTCCTGCAGTTTCATACTGAATACCGTCACCGCCGACAATGGAATCAAAAAAAGTGAAAGCGTCTTTGTTTTGAACGATTTCATAATCCTTGCCCACTACACCCAACACATCAGCAGTATCTTTTCGCATCGTTGCAAAATGTGTTTTGATGTGGTTGGTAACATCCATTGCCTGGCCATCGGAATTATAGGAAGTAGTATAAATATTTTTCTTCACTACTTCGTAATCCAATCCTGCAAATTTTAATGCTTCTGCACTCGTCGGGTAATCCTCTACGATTTGCCCCAAGCCGTGCCAGGCTTTTTCCTTTACAGAAAAAAAACTGTGTTGATTTGTTTGTTCGTTGAAATAAATGTTGTGTGCCATAACTTTCTACCGGCTTAATTTATATCCCGTAAGCGGTACTATTACGGTTTAATGAGTGATTTTAAAATGGTAAGTCATCAATAGGTTGGGTAATCTCTGCCGCATCAGGAATCCTTTCCTTTTTTTCTGCATTTCCTTTTCCATGCAGTTTGATATTGTTTGCGTGAAAATTCAGGGAAGCCTTTGCTTCTCCTTCAGAGTTTGTCCATGCGTTTACGCCGATACGTCCATAGAGTTCTACCAATGTGCCTTTGGTTAAATACGGTGCGATTGCCGGATTAATCCAATACGAGCAATTGAAGTAATTCGTAATTTTTACGGGTTGTTCAATACCTTTCGGTTTGTACGAATCATTGACGGCAATAGAAAAGTTTACGACTTTTCTTTCGTCTTTCAAAGTGTTCAGCTTTGCATCTGCTGTTAATCTTCCTGTGATTTCCATAATTGTAAATTTTAATTGTAAATGAATAATTATTGATTTTAAGAAAGCCTTTGTTCGGTTGATCTGTTAAAAAAAATGTTTTGTAAAAGAAAAGGGAAAAAGAAAGCTTTGTTTTCAAGCGGCTGCGCAGGAAGCAAAAAGGAAACGGAATAAATAGCATTTATAAGAATAGAGGAAAGCAATTCTTTATGCCGTAGTCTTTTTGCGTCTTACAGTATCATTCATCGCAGACGCATAGCTTTGCTTTCGCCTTCCCCATTTCTTACAAAACCGTTCATAAAAAAAACAAACTTGCAGAATCAGAGAGATGCCCAATGAGCAGGAAGATGAACGTAGTGCGTCGCAACGAAGATGCCATGAAAAACAAAAGCTGGATACACAACAATCATCATTAGTATGATAAAAAATTGGCAGACAAAAAAAGAGAAAATGCATTACTACAAATGAAATATCGGGATATAAAATATCTTAAAACCGAAAAACTATAAACTAAGCGGTTTCCCCTGTTTTGAAAAATAAACTTATAGGCTTGAGCTTTCAGTAAACGGAATTTTACAATCACATTGTTTTCAAGATGCCTGACTGATTTAAACATTGCAGTCAATGTTTTCAGAGGCTCAATGAAGCATTAAAACAACCTTTTGGTTTCCTTTATAAGTATTGAAATGAAGAAAGACAGATTTCAATATTCATTCAGTATTAGTCATTCTTGCGTCAAACCACAAGTTTTTAGAAGCGAAAAACAATATGCATTGCGAGTGAATACCTGTTGGTCTTTGGAGTTTCTTTTCAACATCCTGGCATTTGTCCCGACGAGTCGGGAGAAATGCCCAATCAACTTTATCCGGCGAAATGGTTTCACCGTTCCGTTATGAGGAATGAATAACGGTTCATTTAAACGGTGAAAGGATTGCGCCGGGTCTGAAAAAATTTATTTCTCTTCGCCTAAAGCATATATTTTTTGTTCAAAAAATCTTATTTTACCATATCAATGAATTGTTAGGTACAGAATTTTAAAAAATAGCAGGGAGGTCTTATGATTGTTCAATTTTTCTTCCAAGAAGGAAAAAGAATTTTTTTTCAAGAAATTGAGAGAAAGAAATATAAAGGTATCCTGCTGCCTGGCGGGGAAATTGAACAATATAATTCCAGGACTGTCGTCATTACTGCTCAGGAATGGAAGCATCCTCTTTTTGCACTTAGTCATCATTTATTGGAAACCTTGACCAAAGTCAAACTTACTATCAGTGAAAGATCAGGGCTGAGATTTGAAGCCATTTTATCAGGAGAATTGCACATTTCCGTAAACGGCGAAAAAAGAAAACTAAGAGCGGGAGAATATCATCTCACAGATGTTCCTGTTTTTTCGACGTTGCTCAGACGAGATTCATCGTGTAGCATATTTATGACTCACTATTCCGAAAAACTACTTCAACAATTAGGGATCGAAATAGTTCCTTCACCACCGCAAAAGATGCCGAACGTAATGACTAATTTGATTAATGAAATACTACATAATCCCTATACAGAAGAGTTAAGAAATTTTTACTATGAGAACAGTGTTCGTGAACTTTTATTTTTTCATCTTACACAAGAAAAGCACTACTTACCTGGCAGGCTGATAAATGATGACATCGAAGTTATCTACAAAGCCGATTCCATCATAGCCTCTAATTTGCAGGAACATTATACTATTGAAGAACTTTCCAGAATGTCTGGCACAAATAATTTGAAACTTAAAAAGGGCTTTCGCCAACTTTTCGGAATGGGTGTTTTTCACCGGTTGATATTCCGTCGGATGGAAGAAGCTAAATCACTTTTAGAAACGACTGACAAATCCATTGGCGAAATAGGCATACTGATAGGCTATGATACTGCGGCAGGCTTCATACACGCTTTCAGACGAACGTTCGGCTTAACGCCAAGGGAATGGAGAATACTTATCCGAAAAGATGTTAAAGACTAAATAACAATACTTAAAACCTTAGTCTTCTCAATACAGAATTTATCACCCACTCAACTAACTAATGCATTGATAAATTTAATTGATAAGGTTTAAAACTCGGCTTTATATGTCCTGGCTTTTTTATATCACATATTTTTGTTGGGATTAGCTGAGTAGAATTTAGTAGCACATGGCTTAGCCTTTCCCGAATTTGAAAATCCCGAAAATCTACCTGTGTAAATTACTAATGCTTTAGCCGTGTAAATACCTTTATTTTGAAATCATATTTTTACGTTATTTGCTGATATTATCATAATAAAATTAATGACGAGGAGAAGTGTCGAGTTTAATATGCCTATCAAGAATTCAATTGGCGATGTCTGGAAAGTTGTATGGTGATGCTGCAATTGATGATCAACTGAATTTGGTTTTTTCTTTATTACAACATTTTTTAATTTCCTATTTGAAAACCATAATACCATACGAGATTAAACAATCCCTAATCCATGCAACGAAGCAAAGAAATTATTTTTGTTATTGAAAAGTGATGATTTATGAAAAAATTGCGTATTTGAGAGTATTATAGTTATTCAGTAGTCATCTGAATATCTCTCTGTTCGTTGACGACTCGGGGTTTTTAATAAAATTGTTGCAATGCCTGGTAAAACTTGCCAGATGTTGCGCTGTCTTTTATCCAGAAAATTTCAAAGAATGCAAAACTATCTGTTTATTAAAACCGGCGTTCGTTGTATCAAGGTTGATTTTCTTGATATTCAGTATTTCGAAGGATCAAGAAGATATACAAAGATCGTAACTGTAAAAAGAAATTTTATTATTTGTTCATCATTAAGCCGTATAAGTTCCGTGCTGCCAGAAAGTATATTTTTCCGAATACATAGATCATATATAATATCTCTTCACCACACTAGCTATTTTGAAAAAGGAGTCGTGTTTGTAGCAGGAAAGCAGTTGCCGATAGGTCGACAATACCGTGGAGCTCTTTTAAAGAAAGTAACCCTTCTTTGTGGATATTCGGAAAATGAAACTACCATTGTTTGCAATAGTATCAATGAACTTATAAAGGCTGAAAAATAAACGATGAAGTTCTTTTTAAAAAATACCGTTAGGAACAAAAAAGCCCTCTGGAAACAACAAAAAATGCTGTTGGAGCATTCCCACTTTTTTTATACTCAATTCTTCTATATATTGTTTCACTTCTCAAAACTTAAATTTCTTTAAACCAAAACTATTTTATGGAGGACTTTTTCTTCATTCGCCACGAAGGTGAATTTGAAATACTTTACTTTTCTGCAATACTTTACATAGAATCTTTAAAAAATTATATACGTATTGTAACCTTGAAGCAGAGTTATATTGTTTTGGTGACTTTAAAACATGCAGAAGAAGTGTTACCCAGGAATCAGTTTTGCAGAATACACAGGCGTTACATTATAGCTTTGAAAAATATCAAAAATTTCAGTAATGAAAGAGTTTGTATACACGACAAATATCTCCCGATCAGTGAACCCTATCGTAAGGGTTTATTTGATCATGTTATCATCCTGATGGGTGAGGCGAGGAATAAGCTAAAGTCATCGAGTCAGGACGACAACCCTGATTTGAATGGATTGGAAAGCAAGGAAATTAATGAAGTGTCTTAAAATTTTGAGCAATGCTCCTGATTCATCCGTATGAAGCGGGCAATCATCCGGTAGCATTCCAAAACCGTGTAGTTTTTTTTAAAAAAGATTCCTGCTTCTCTAACTTGGACAGATTAACAATCTAACTTGAACTCCAAAAAAACTTCATTTTGTTTGTTTCTTTTACTGGCGGGAAATACCTGCTTTTGCCAGGACATTCATTCTGAAAAACTTTTCTTAAACAAACAAAGAGGATCAAATAGTCATGACCAGGCTTCTTTGATACTCTCTTTAACTCGACAACAACAATTAATCAATAATAAATCCCTTTCTGATTCTTTGTTGAAATTTTTGCGTGCATTTCCATATAACCCGACTATACTTTATCACACTACTAATTTGAAAGATATTGGTAAATCCAGCCTCAATATTCTCAGTTCTGAAACTAGTAATATCAATACCATAAAAAATGAGGTCACTATTTTAACAAGAAATGCGGTTACCTCTCCAATCGTTTTAAGCCGGGTGAAGACGGAATATTTTGCTAACTCAGATAGTTCTTATTTTCCACTGGACCATCAATTCTCATATTTGGATAAATTTCAGTTGAATGCTGACTGGACCATAGCAGGAATCCCGGTAGAAATGAATATCAATAAGCAGGATTGGTTTGGGGTTACAAATTCTGTCAATACAGTTTCGGTAAAGTTTGACAGGGATAATTACCTGGCAACTTTGAAACAAGAGCTTACCACTAAGATAAACCCTAATAATTTTTTATCTCAGCTACAGGATCCTGTTGCATCGTTAAAAGAATCAGCTGAGAAAGAGCTTTACGGCGATCTTGCTTATATCAATACAGTTTATAGCGGTGTTTTGAAAGAGAAGATTAATTCTCTGGGTGACCTGAGCGGTTTTTTTAAAAAGGACATTGTTTCTGTACGCAATCAACTAATTGATTCAAAGTATTCTCAGTCTGTTAAGAATAAAGAAACTCAATTGGCACAGCTCATTCAAAAAAAGAATAATGGTGAATCTGTTGACTCTTCTCAAATTGCTGGATTAGAAAAAAGTATCAATGAGCTAAGAGGGTCTGGGCAGATTCTCATTGCATTGGATAGGAACAAGAGAAACTGGGATTCTTCCGGTCTGCTTAAAAAGATTAATGATTGGGAGTTAGTCAAAGCCAAAAAGCTTTCAAAGTACATGAATGATGCAGGAACGATTATTAAGTTAGCAAAACAACATTTGAATTTATCAGATGTACAGCGACTATTTCTTTCCATTAACAAATTAAATCTTGGTAATAATGTAATCTCTGCAAGCCCCTTAACATTGGATCATTTCCTTAATAAAGGGATCATGACGGAATTTCTAAACAATAATAAATATCTCATGCTATTCAGCGGCAAGCAACCAGGATATAGTTCCATAACAGATCTTTCTTTTGTCAATAATCTTTTTTCCCAACCCACAATAGCCAAAGCGATTAGTCTTGGTACCGGAGGTAATGGGCATTCTCATACACATTTATCAGTTATGTCTTTTGATCAATCATTCAACTCAGGTAATATTTACAATTTCCTACAACCTGTTTGGAGAAGCCTTGTAACATCAGTAAGTAACCAGATGCAGGTGGGAGAAAACGGCAGCATCACAGCTGAGATTTCAAGATCCGCTAGTAAATATATTTCAGGGAAAACCATTGTTGATTCTATGGCACAACGGCAATCTGCAATGGATCGGATGTTATCAGGTGCTAATCTTATTGGTAGTATGGCTTTTTCTTTCAAATATGAAGACGAGCATCCTAAAGAAGGCCTTAGTTATCTGATTAACATAAATAAAGCAGCATTGGGCTATGATAATCCAGGAAACCCTTTTTTGAATAGTGGAAGTGAAGAAGCAGAGTTGAGGGTTTCAAAGACTTTTTTCAAGAAAAAATTGAAGGCATCCTGGCGGTCAGATATCCGGCAATACAAATATTCAACAGATAACGACGACCGGTGGAGAAATTCTTATTCTGTTCTTGATATAAGTCTGAAGCTGCCAAAAGGAAATTTTGTTTCTTTCCGATACATGCCGGATCAAATGGTACGAATTTCGGGGAATAGCAAATCTAAAGTGACCTCAATTAACAGGATCTCGGTACAAGCAAGCTTATCAGGAAAAATAGGCAATAAATATTATCATAACTACCTGGATCTCTCTTATCAAAGCAATAATTATATTTATCAGAATACTTTCTTTTTTAATAAATCAGTTTCGCTTTCGACCTATCAGAGTTTAACCATCAATAAAAAGATCGTTTACATCAACTTGAACTTCAGTAATAATAAAAACGCATCCCAATATTTTTATTACAACAGTTCTCTAATGACGGAATCCGGTATTTCATATCAAATACTGAAACATATCAGCGGATCTTCCGCAATAACCTATAGTTCTATAAAAGACTGGTATCAGCAGACTGGAATCAAACAAACTCTTTCGGGGCAGCTCAACAGAAACTTTAATATAAATTTTTACCTGGATGCCAGAAAAAACCTGAAACTGTATCGGCCATTGTTATATGGTCCGGTAAGGATAGATATAAGCGTACAATATTTATTTAAAAAATAATGATTAAAAGAATTGCATATTATTTTTTTCTTGTTCTACTGTTAGGGATGCCTCATAAAGGGACTTCACAAGTGGTTATCAATTTTGCCGCACCTGTATATGGACAAATACTGGAAGGACTGACCCATGTTCAGATTATGAATCCTTTAAACACAAGCTTCAAAGGTTTTCTTACAATAAAAATAAGAGAGATCCAACGAGGATCGGTTCTGACTGTTAAGACAAGCGATTTTGACATTTTTCCCGGAATGCAGGAAATCAACCGAAATGCTTTTGTAAATGCAAAATATGTATTTGCGAACAATAGCATCGGAACTATTTTAAGTCAAACTAGAAAGTTTCCCGAAGGAGAATATGAATATTGTTTTGACCTGGATATTTCGGCATCGAAATTGATTCAGTACCCCCCTCTATTTGAAAACTGCTTTACTCAACAGATACAACCAATGACACCTTTGTTATTGATTGATCCTTTAGATGAAGACATAACCTGTAACAAACGCCCTAATTTTCTTTGGCAACCGCCCATGCCGTTGCCCCTGACAGCCCGTTTCCGTCTTATTTTGACTGAGATCGGGGACAAACAAGATATTGTTGAGGCGATCACATATAATCAGCCAATTATTAACCAGGCGAATATTCCTGCAAATAGTTTGCTTTATCCCGCTAATGCACCCGATTTACAGGAGGGGAAACAATATGCATGGCAGGTAACTGTTTATGATGGCCGAACCATTTTAAAAAAATCAGAAGTGTGGACATTTAAAGTGAAGTGCGATACAATTTTACGATTAACAAGTACACCAAGTTATAGAGAATTGAAGCAAATTGATGATGGAAACTTTTATGTGGCTAACCGGTATCTAAGATTTTCGCTTAATAACTCTTATAATGCTGGTACACTGAATTATTCCATTGCAAGCTATGCTAACCCGGAATTAGTCATTAAGGGATTACCTTCTTTAAAACTTTATAACGGGCTGAACAAATTCGAAATAGATCTTTCCGAAAATAAATCATTTAGAGAAGGACAAGAATATGTTCTTAGAGTAAATCTACAGAATGGAAGGAGTTTATCATTGCGATTCATTTATAAAACGGAATAACCCGGTATGAAATTTTTAATATTTTTTCTTATAACAATCGGGTTTACCCGGTGTAATCAAAAGACGGATGTTCAGCGGCTTGTCGAATTCATCAATAAACCAGCGAATAAAATTACCCAAAAAATAACGATAGGTGATGTTGAAATGATTTCTAAATGGCTTCCAGCTTCTTATCGGGATTTAGGATTAACAGGCGGAAAAGGTGCTGCCGAAAAAAGGAATGATGATACAGATTACTGCTACTTCAATGTGAGATTTGAAAAAGGCGGAGGTGATAAACCCGATAAGAG
>JAFDXH010000210.1 GCA_018268075.1 Bacteroidota bacterium
ACAAGCAAAAGGAAATTCCGGTAAGTGGAAAACTAACCTATCGAATGGAGGCTGTAAAGAGTATTGAAGAATGCAAAATCGCCAATTTCCTATTATTCAATGATGTCAATTATGAATATGAATTCCCTTACGAACACAGCACAGCAAATGAGTCTTTTAAACAATATAAGCCAGATTTTACAGTAATACAAAACGGAAAAAAGGTTTACATAGAACATTTCGGCATTTCAAGAAATGGAACTGTTCCAAGTTGGTTCTCTGCTGATGGTATTCTTACAGCGAGTGAGAAATATCAGAAGGATATAGAATGGAAAAGAGCCACTCATAAAAGCAATAAGACCACTCTAATTGAAAGCTACAGTTACGAAATGAGTGAGGGTATCTTATTTGATAACCTAACGAAGAATTTACAAAATGCTGGAATAATCCTAAAACCAAAATCGCCAGAAGAAATTTGGAAGATAATTTCGAAGCGGCAAAAGACGAAGTAAGTAGTTTTATTACCCTATTTGGAATTTTCATTACTTTAATGAAATCTAACAACTATTCAATTGCCGATGTAGTTAACAGGAATAGTCGGACTCCAGATCAATTCCTTAAAAAAAGAAATGCATTATTTATTAAAATTATCACACCAATTTTTGAACGCTATGAAAATCACTTGAGTGAAAGAAATGAGATCGATTTTAGCGATATGATTAACAAAGCAACTAAGTATATCTTGGACGAGAAACTTAAACGCAAATTTAAATATGTCATTATTGATGAGTTTCAAGACATTTCGATTGGCAGGTATCAACTTGTAAAAGCTATTAAAACAAGGAATCCATCTTGTAAGCTGTTTTGTGTAGGTGATGACTGGCAATCAATTTATCGATTCAGTGGAAGTGATATAGCTTTATTTAAAGAATTTGAAAACTACTTTGGCTTTACCGTCAGATCAAAAATAGAGACGACATATCGTTTTCAAAACCCATTAATAAGTCTTTCTAGTGACTTCATATTGAAAAACCCAAACCAAGCTCAAAAGGAACTCAGAGGGACTTTAAATTCAACCAAAACTAATTACAAAATTCATTATTCAGTAACAGATAATCAAGACGATACCACAGCACTTATAGATATTTTCAATGAGCTTATATGCAGTTATGAAGATATTGAACGAAAAGAAATCGTAATTCTTGGAAGATATGGTTTTGACATCGATAGAATTAAAAACGAGAAATCCATTTTTCAAATTGATAAAATAAATGAAACTATTTCGTTTGAGATTAACACAGAAGATGGAAATTTTAAAAAAATTACAACTCAGTTTATGACTGTCCATAAAGCTAAAGGGCTGGAAGGTGATATTATCATTATTCTAAATTGTAATTCAGGAAAATATGGATTTCCCTCTGAAATGTCTGACGACCAAGTTTTGAACCTTTTACTTAGCGAAGCAGACCAATTTGAAAATGGAGAAGAAAGGCGTTTATTTTATGTTGCAATGACAAGAGCCAAAGAGAAAGTCTTTTTCATTTCCGACAGTTCATACAAATCAAAATTCATTGCAGAGTTAGAAGTTGAAAGTGGTGAATCGTTAAACAAAAAATGTCCTAAGTGCAAAACATCAGACATGGTTTTGAGAAAATCAGGCACGGCGATAAACGGAAATACCTACAAGTTTTTCGGTTGCACAAATTATTTATACGGCTGCGACTATACGACAAAAGAATGGATAAACAACTAAAAGCGGCAAAAGGATAGCCGACAATTGGGCAACCCAAAAGGTGAATCCATATTATATTAAGACATGTATTATTAAACATCGAATAGATATCACACAAAGGCAAATACTCCGAGCTCAACTCCGGGTAAAAAATAAAATCGACCAGATTGAGCACTGCCATTAATCATGCTTAAGCTCAGGTAAAATATTTTAAAACTGAGTAAAAAAGGCTGCAAATTCATTTTCACAACGCCAATATTTTACAGCAATTGAATAAATCTTCAATAACTTTTTTTTTGGGGGGGAGTAAAATGTGAAATCCGCAAGTCTTCTATACTGCATGCTGCATGTAACTTAAAAGAAATGCACATGAAACTAAAAGTTTTTTTATAATTCCAACGTACAAATATTACATCAACATCCGTTGCGACGCAATCCAGTCATCGTCTATCTTTCTATTCAGCATTATTTCATAAAATAATTTTCAGGCGTAAACACAACAAAGTGTATAGTTAATATACATTTAGTTTGTTGTCATTACGCTTGGATTTATTGTGGATGAAGATCCCATATGAAAAACTGTATCAAATAATAGCAGCTTTTGTAATTTTTCATATGGGAACATCATCCGAATACTAACTCTTACTTATTTATTAAACAAATATTTCAAGACAGACATCGAAGTTATTGTCTTACTCCGAACCTTCGAAAGTCTGCACCTCCGCAAGCTCCGGTTTGCCCTCCGGGTTTTAGAAAAAAAAATCTCCATCCCATCGTTTTTCTTTGATCAGCATTATTAAATAATATCATCTTATCAATACTATCTGCAACATACCGGATAGTATTTTTTTTCTAAAAACATTTCTCCGGTCTCTGTAAGACAATAGGGTTTGCTATCCAAAAAGAAAGAACGCGGCGCAGCAAGCAAGCCGCCATTTTCTAACAATAAAAAATTTAGGTATGCAAACAAACCAACTTTCCCGGCTGATGCGTCTATCATGGGAGATACAAAAAAAGAAAAACTGTAACCGCTCCAAATCCTTATTTGCCGCATGGGCAATTTTCCTCAATGAAGATATAGCAGTTTTTTACCTGGTACAAAAACACAGTCATGAACATTATCCCAATAAGGTGCAAAGTGATCGCCTGACTTTATTCAATTGAAATCAATTCTTCATTTTTTAAAAATTAAGCTATGGAATTATTTATAGGACGTGTAACCGCAGATGCAAAAGTGAGCACGCTAAAAAATGAAAAACAGGTAGTTAATTTCTCAGTTGCCATTAATGATTATTACAAGGCAAAAAACAGTGAAGCAGGAATAAAGGTTGTTACCTATATAAATTGTTCCTACTGGATCAGTATAAAGGTTGCTGAACGCCTAACTAAAGGCACAGTCGTAGAAATTGCCGGCCGCCTGCATGTTAATGCCTATAAAAACATGGATGGAGAACCGAGGGCATCCCTTAACTGCCATGTAAATCATATCAAAATTCACCATTCCACAAAAAAGAATGAAACCTCTGAAAAGGCAACGGAGCCAGTTGCCAGCGATGATCTACCATTTTAACAACCTAACTCCTTACAGTTCCGGGAGCATAAAAAAGGGAGCGGGTTTTTATGAAATACTTTAATAGCTGTATTACGATAGAAGAAGTAAAGCGCCTGTATAAAAAACTGGCTATGGAAAACCATCCCGATCGGGGAGGCAATACGGCCACCATGCAGTCCATTAATACCGAATACGCTTTTGCCTGTGCAAAGCTGGCAAAGGGTGCCGGATTATCAGATGAAGAAGCAGAAACAGAAATAAGATTATCCGAAGAATACCGGCAGGTAATTGAAAAAATTATTAACCTGCCCGGCATTGTGATTGAAATTGTAGGTAACTGGATATGGGTAACGGGTAACACGCTTCCAGTAAAAGCTACCCTGAAAGCCGCAGGTTTTTATTTCGCGGCTAAAAAAATCGCATGGTATTACCGAAATGAAGCCTTTAAAACAAGAGGCAGCGGTATATCCTTAGAACAAATACGTGCCAAATACGGCAGCGAAACCATTAACCGCAAACAGCAGGGCAAAGTTTTAGAAGATTAACCTTTAAAGCGGGCGCAGCGCCGCAAAAAAAGGGCTGCACTTTTTTATGAAACAGCTAAATGAAAATGCAACAACTATATTTTGTCAATTACTTAATAAGTTAAGTAATGAACAACATTTAAAACTATACGCCGAAGGATTTATGCCATTGGTTATTGAGAGACTTGAAGATAATATACTAACTCCTTTGGGTGTAGGTGTTACATACAGTCTTTGCCATTATTATGAGCAAAATGGAGACTTGATGCGCGACCCTGAAATGGTTTTTATTGTTGTGGACAACAGAAATGAAGAAAACAATATTGAATCAGTACACATTATACCACAACTATTTCTATTGGATAATATTGGCTTGTATGAAGAAAGCGTATCCATTGAAAACGGCCAGATTAAATCTATTCGTAAACATTGGCAGGAACAACAATGCAGCTTTGCTAATTTCTGGTTACCCAACATTGCCCAACAAGGATTTTTAAATGAATAATCATGAATGGAAATAAATATCTATTTGAAGTATATACATACATCAAACAAAATTACCCATCAGTAATCCCCCTTATTAAGCATAATAAAGGACACATCAGCTTTGGTGCAGACGCATTATTAATTGCTGCTAAATGTAATATTTCTGCAAATGAGAGTAAAAATGGAATTGAATGTATTGTTCCAAAATCAAAATTACTCAATGTAAGAGGCATATTAATTAAATGTGGTTACAGGGTTGCGATTGCTGATAATATTTAACAGTCACATTATTGCCAAAGCGGCACTGACTGGCCGCTTTTCTTTTCTCAAACGCCGAAAAGAAAAGCTCCAAAAGAAAAGTGCTTAGTGCCAGATTGAACCTTTGGTGGGGTTATTTGTTTAAAAGTATTTCACAATTACTCCAAAAGTTCGGCTTTTTGCTTCGGAGCGTTCCAAACCGTTCGGCATAAACACATATGCTATTTCGCAAGGCCATCTTTTATTCCGCTTGCGGATTTGTACTTGCTCCCGAAAAAGCCGCTTAGATATTCCATAATTTTTTAAACTTTTAAATTTTTGATTATGGAAAAGAAAATTGAATCATCAACATGGAATTTGGTATCAGAAGTGGAATTAGTATATAAATCAAAAGTGAAAGCATCTGAACGTCCATTCCTAAAATGTTCTGCTGATATTGAAAAGATTCTTCGTAATTTCTATAACGAAAACACCATTGAATTACAGGAACAATTCTATGTACTATACCTTAATCGTGCATATAAAGTACTGGGTATTTATAAAGTATCTTCAGGGGGTATTACCGGTACCGTAGTAGACTCAAGATTGATTTTTGCAATGGCTTTAAAATTGGCATCCTGCTACCTTATTTTATCACATTGCCATCCTTCAGGTAATCTGAATCCTAGCAATGAAGATATCAGAATTACACATAAAATAAAGGAAGCTGCCGCTCTCTTTGATATGAAAGTAATAGATCATGTAATTCTTTCAAGTGAAGATTATTTGTCGTTTTCAGATGAGGGGTTGTTGTGAAACAACCCTATCTTTTAATGCAATCATTGGAAAGCTGCCGTCCCGCCTATATTGTGCTTAATAAAAGCGGCGGGACGGCAGCTTGATTATTTTAAAATGTGTGTAATTCATCGGTCATTTATTATTGTCGGTTAAAATGCAATATTCAGCTTTAGATAAAATAATTTTTCCTCTAT
>JAFDXH010000211.1 GCA_018268075.1 Bacteroidota bacterium
ATTTTCAGCACATCGCCTTTGCCAAAATTGATAACAAAACCAGGGTCTAATAAATCGAGATGATATTGCCTGCTTACGGATGTACCCATATCATTAAAAAAATCTTCAAACACATCCGGCATCCAATACCAACTCGGCCCCATATCAAATGTATATCCATTGGTTTGCAATTGCCTCGCCCTGCCACCTGCGGTAGCATTTTTTTCAAAAATTAAAACTTCATGGCCAGCCCTTCCAAGGTAAGCAGCAGCGCTAAGCCCCGAAAATCCTGACCCTATAATTGCAATTTTTGCCATTGATTATTTGAATGAAAATTTAAGCCAACTTAAAACTTTAATCTCGCAATTAGTTTTTTTTATTAACCACATTTTATAATTAATTACCCTATTTTATTTATTATATTATCGCCACGACAATTATCGCATTATTAAATAATCAATAATGTTCCACAACAAAACAAAGTAAATTTACATTTTCATGGTACTTAAAATTAGTTAACATTTTGCAACAGGAAGGAACAAGCATCAATAAATTTATAAGCGACACAGGGTATTGCAGCCGCAGAGAAGCCGACCTATATCTGGAAACTGGCCGCGTAACTTTGAATGGTAAGTATGCTAAAAAGGGAAACCGCATAATGCCCGGCGATATAGTAAAAGTGGATGGCCAATTAATTAAAAATAAATCAAGGCCGGTTTATATTGCCTTTAATAAACCCAAGGGCGTTACCTGCACTACCGATTTAAAGGATAAAACAAACATTATTTCATATATCAACTTTAAATCCAAAATATTCCCCATAGGCAGGCTAGACAAGCTTTCTGAAGGATTAATTTTCCTTACCAATGATGGAAATATTGTAAATCAAATATTAAGATCAGCTAACAATCATGAGAAGGAATATATAGTAACTGTAGATAAAACCATAAACGCTGATTTCATACAAAAGATGGGCGATGGCGTGAAAATTTTGGGAACCGTCACTAAAAAATGCTTTGTAAAACAAGAGGGTGAGCAAAAATTTAAAATTATTCTTACTCAAGGGCTTAATAGGCAGATACGGAGAATGTGCGAAGTGCTTGGATATAAAGTGACCGCCTTAACCCGCATTAGAATTATGAATATCACATTGAAAAATATTGAAAAAGGTAAATGGCGCTTTTTTTCTGAAGCTGAATTAGCAGAAGTACATAATATGACTGTGCACAGTTCACCCTCATTGTCGGATAATGGTATGGATGAATAAATTCAAAATTCGGTTTGGTATTTGTGATTGAAAAATAAATAATTATCGAATGGATATATTACTGCAATACAAAAAAATTAGAAAGTTAATTGAAGAAATTTGCGTCCTCACCTGGCGCAGGTCTCCCGGCCTGTATCTGCTCGTAGGAATGTATCCTTGACTTATTTGAAAAAAATGGTCAAAGGATGAAAAGTAATTTTAGGTTTCAATTTTGGCAACATGAAAATCATCCAATCTTGCTTAATACTAAAGAAATGTATCACCAGAGGCATGTTTATTTGCATGAAAATCCAGAAAGAGCCGGATATGTAAAGCATCCTATTGATTGGAACCATAGCAGAGCCATTGATTATTATTCCGAAGGCGGAAAGGGGTATTGGAATTAGTAAGATTAGATTGAGGAAATCGGGATGTTTATTGGTCAATCAGTGTTAAGAAAAAAGGGTAAAGTAACGCTCAGGCACAGGTCGGATTACCTACGCCAGTACACAATTAGATTTAAATTGTGGAGCTGTATTTTTTATATGCTTGTTGGCATTAAATACAAGCTTAGTAACGTTCAGGCACAGGTCTGGAGACCTGCGCCAGTACGGGATTTCATATCCATGTACATTTAATATGGCATCTTTAACGAATGTCATAACCAAACAAATCACAGTCGGCACGCCCAATCCTGCCACCGGCACATATATTTCCCCCACAAATTTAAAGGAACCAATGATTCCATTTTACCGATTTGATCTAGACACATACAATGCAGCATGCATCGCATTTGAAACTAAGATATCCGCGCCAGGCAGTACCTCTGTCACATGGAATGGCCCGTCTGACCCCGACATTTACTGGCTTCAATCCGGTGATAACATATTTTGCAGCTTTAGCGCTGTAGGCCAAACTGCGGTGTTCACTGTCGCTTCATCTAATTCATGCGGCACTACCTATACCAATTATCGCTTCAAATGCACGACCACAACATCATGTGGTATTACTCCTTTAATTGTAATAATTGCCCCTAATCCTGCAAAGAGCACCATGAATGTTTCACTCGTGCACAATAATATTTCGAGAGTTCAGCAATCTTTCCAAAAAATAAAAATCATTGATAAAATGGGAAATATCAAACAGAACAATCAATACCCTGCAGGTACTAAAAGTACCTCCGTGAATATTTCATTACTCGCACCCGATATTTACACCATACAAATATTTGATGGTCATTCATGGTACTCAGAAAAGTTCATTAAGAATTAAAAATTTATACGAGGCCTTTAATCAATATTTTTAGTAAAAGATTGACGCAACAAATTGCGCCTTAATAATAGCCGGTTTCCCGTAATAGGGGAATTGGCTATTTAATTAAATACCGCTACTTTTGCAGCCTTTTATGAAACCCGTAAGCGATCTTTTTCCAATACTAAGTGAGCCTCGCAATATTGTCATCACTTTTCATCAGAAGCCTGATGGCGATGCAATGGGGTCTGGGCTGGGCTTATACAATTTCTTAATTCAGTTTGGGCACCAGGTTACTGTTGTTTCACCTACCAACTGGGCTTCCTTCTTATCATGGATGCCCGGCGCCCCCAAAGTGCTTGATTTTGAAATGCAAAACGCTAAAGCGATTACCGCGCTCAATAATGCAAATTGGTTATTCTGCCTTGATTTTAACACCCTAAGCCGGGTAAAGAAAATGGAAGCGGTAGTTGAAAAATTGGCATGCACTAAAATATTAATAGATCATCATCAACAACCCCAAACTGAGGCTTTTGATTTTGGTATAAGTAATACAGGTAAAAGCTCAACAGCAGAGATGGTTTACGACTTTATAATAGCAAGTGGCCATGATGCGATGATAAACAAGGAGATTGCCGAATGCCTGTATGCTGGGGTAATGACTGATACAGGATCTTTTAGATTTAAATCTACAACGGCTGATGTACATAAAATGGTAGCAAGATTGAAGGAAACGCAGATGGATCACAGCCAGGTTCATGAAAATCTTTTTGATAATTTCCAGGAAGGGCGTTTTCGTTTTTTTGGGCATGTATTACTAAATTGTATGCAGGTTTTTTATGAATACAATACGGCGCTGATAGTAATTCCTCAAAAAGACCTGATAAAATTTAATGTAAAAACCGGCGATACTGAGGGCCTGGTAAATTTTCCGCTTAGTATCAAAGGCATCAAGCTGGCAGCAGTAATAATTGACCGGGGCGACGAAAGAAAGAGTAGTTTTAGAAGTAAAGGTGGATTTGATGTGAATACTTTTGCGCGAACCTACTTCAATGGTGGCGGGCATTTCAATGCCGCAGGGGGTAAAAATGCTGAGCCATTGGAAGAAGTGGTTGCAAAGTTTAAAAAAGCTATTGAAGATAATAAGATAGCGCTCAATGAAGTAATTTAATAATTAAAATAAATCAAAAAATGAACAAAGTATTTTACCTGCTTGCAGCAGCATTCATAGTTTTTACTACCGGATGTCAGGATCAAAGGTTTAAAAAAGTTAAGGGTGGCCTTGAATATAAAATCATCAGGGGTAATGGGGATAAGGAAATTAAATACGGTAATAGCATTGAATTTAAAGTGCAACAGTATTATAATGACTCACTGCTTTCTAATCCCTTTGATACAGTACCTCAGGTGATAGATATAGATTCTACAAAATTACCAGCTGAATATGTAGCTATTTTTAAAGCTGCCAAAAAAGGCGATAGTATTGTAGCCCGTATTTCTACTGATACAATTAAGAAGACAAACGCTCTACCTCCTTTTGCAAAGGACCATCAGTATTTTAGTTACAGGTTTAAAATAGTAAATGTGTTCACAGATGCAGCTCAGGCTGAAGTTGCTAAGCAAAAGGCGATTGATAACATGAGAATAGTAGATTCTTTACAAAAGGTAAAGCAAGTATCAATAGACGACAAAACTATTACAGACTACCTTGCTAAAAACAACATCAAAGCAGTAAAGACTCCACAAGGCACTTATGTAGAAGTACAAGAGCCGGGCACAGGTGAAAAAGTGGATACCGGAAAGGCAGTTACGGTATTGTACAAGGGCATGTTGTTAGATGGATTGGTCTTTGATCAAAGCTATGACAGCACAGGAAAAGCTACCAAGCCATTTACATTTATGATTGGGCAGCCAGGCGCTATAGAAGGTTGGAGTGATGGTATGGTATATTTTAATAAAGGTGGCAAAGGCCGTTTATTCATTCCATCTGGCAGGGCTTGGGGGTCACGTGGTGCAGGCGCAGATATAAAGCCCAATACACCTGTTATGTTTGAGGTTACAATCTCTGATGTAATGCCAAAAGAAAAGTATCAGAAGGAAATGGAAGCCAAACAGAAAATGCAGCAATTACAGCAACAGATGCTTCAACAAATGCAGCAGCAACAACAAAATAAGCAACAACCTAATGGTAAATAGAGGTTGAAGGCATATACTTCAAAAACGCCTTGCTTTTATAAGCGGGGCGTTTTTGTTTTAGAGTAGGCCTGCCATAGTTGAATTGTTTCTACAGCTTCTTTTACATCATGAACTCTAAGAATGTGGGCGCCATTGCTAAGTGCTATCGTGTTTAATACAGTGGTGCCGTTTAGTGCATTTTCGGGTGTGGTATTTAATGTTTTATAAATAGTAGATTTTCTGGAAAGCCCTGCCATTACCGGGCAATTCAGCATTTTTAATAATGAAAGTGATTGAAGCAGCACAAAGTTTTCATGAATATTTTTCCCAAATCCAAAGCCAGGGTCTAATATCAAATCTTTTATACCCGCATTTTTACATTCTTGTTTTTTCTCAATAAAATAACTCAATACCTCCTCTGCAATATTGCCTTGGCCTGCATGTTGCTGCATATTTTGAGGCTCGCCCCTCATGTGCATACATACATAAGGCACGCTTAGGGTTGCAACAGCTGCTATCATTGCCGGATCCATTTCGCCACTACTAATATCGTTGATCATGGCTGCACCGGCTGCTATCGTTTGTATTGCTACCTCCGAGTGATACGTGTCAATAGAAAGGAGTGCACCCGGAATGGATGCTAAAATTACCTGTATAGCGGGTAGAAGTACCTCTACCTCATCTCTGGCAGAAACGCGAAGGCTTCCCGGCCTTGTACTTTGCGCACCGAGTTCTATAAATTGTGCGCCTTCCTGAATCATTTGTTTACACTTCTCTATTAGGGCATTATCATTTTGTAAACGGCTACCGGAATAAAAAGAATCTTTGGTAAGATTGATAACACCAATGACCACCGGCTCGCCTAAGTTGATCAATTTTCCATTGCAATTGAGTGTCATTGTATAATAAAGTTTAAATTTGGAGCTATGACTCAGCTTACTCACGAAGTTAATACACCAATGCAATTTGACAAGGTAGTGAAAGATTGCCGTGATATATTTTTAAAGAAAACCATTGATTATGGTACCTCCTGGCGTGTTTACCGCATTATTTCTGTTGCAGATCAGATTTATATCAAGGCAAGACGTATAAGAAATATTCAGGAGCAAGGAGTTCAAAAAGTAGCTGATGACATTAAAAGCGAATTTTCAGGAATTCTTAATTATAGTATCATCGGCCTTATTCAACTAGAGCTGGGTGACGAAGAAAATGAAGATTTAAATGTGGAGGATGTGATGAAACTTTTTGATGAGAAAGTACAATCTTCCAA
Organism: Bacteroidota bacterium; assembly: GCA_018268075.1. Lineage (GTDB taxonomy): Bacteria > Bacteroidota > Bacteroidia > Chitinophagales > Chitinophagaceae > Ginsengibacter. The sequence continues at coordinate 5,922 of JAFDXH010000211.1, forward strand.
AGCCTTGATGCTAAATAAAAATCATGACTACGGGGAAGCCTGGCGGGAAATGAGTGAAGAAAGCTTTGCAGATCTGATTCTGGCAAAAATTTTAAGAATTAGGCAAATATTACAAAACAAAGGCGCAACATTGATTAGCGAAGGCATTGATGCCAACTTTTATGATATTTTTAATTATGCAGTATTCGCATTGATACTTCACAAACCTGCATCACAATTAGTTTAAACAAACCTTATTTTCAAAAATATAATTGACTTAAAATAAAATAATTAGCATGAAATTCATTGTAAATACTTGCCGTTTTTTAGTAGGAGTATTGTTTATATTTTCAGGAATTGTAAAAGCAAATGACCCTCATGGATTGAGCTATAAGATGCAGGAATTTTTTGATGTTTGGTCGCGCAATTCTTCTCTTACCAATCTCATGAATCACCTTTCTTCCTTTGCTTTGCCTTTTTCCCTTATAATGATTACGCTCGAAATTATGGTGGGTGTAGCATTAATACTAGGTGTGTGGCGCAAAATAGTAAGCTGGATACTTCTTATTCTCATAGTGTTTTTTACATTCTTAACAGGATATGCCGCCTTGTCTGGCAAGGTGGCTACTTGTGGGTGCTTTGGAGATTGCCTTCCACTATCTTCAATGCAATCATTTACAAAAGACCTGATCCTGTTGGTGTTAATCTTGGTACTTGTAGCAGGAAGACGGTACATAAGGCCACTATTTTCAGCGCCCCTCAATACCTTGATGGTATTTATTTCCTTATTGCTTGTTATATTTTTTCAATGGTTTGTAATGAGGCATTTACCTTTGGTAGATTGCCTTCCGTTTAAAAAGGGCAACAATATTTTGCAATTGCGCAAAATGCCTGCTGATGCAATTCCTGATAAAAAAGAATACCAGTTTGTTTATAAAAAAGATGGCAAAACTTCTCAATTTTCAATCAAAAATTTACCCGATTCGTCCTGGGAATTTGTAAGCAGGGAAGATATCATTATAGAGAAGGGAAAAAATAATGAGCCGCCTATTAAAGATTTTTATTTGAATACAACTGCCGGTACCGACACTACTCAGGCACTACTATCACTTGATGCAGATTTTTACTTATTTTTTGTAAATGATTTTAAAGGAACTCAGGATAATTGGTTGGACAATTTTACAAGAATTTATCAATTTGGAAAAATGAAAAACAGGCCTCTGTACATTGTATCTTCACAGCCTGAACTGGCAGAGCAGTTTTTTAATGTTCGAAATAGTTTCGGGCTGCAAGTTTTTGCTTTGGATGCTACTGCATTCAAGACTGCTGCGCGCACCGATCCAGAATTATATCTTATGCATGGGCCGGTGGTTTTAGATAAATGGGGGTGGGCCGATTTAAAAAAAGCTCCAAAATAGTTTAAAAACGAGTACTGAGATATGTTTTCCTACTTAATTAAAAAAATGGCTTATGGTGTACTCGTTTTAGCGGGTGTTATAGTAGTTATTTTTTTTATTTTTCAGGCATTCGGCGATCCTGCCAGAATGGTTCTTGGCCAAACAGGCGATCAGAAAACAATGGAAAATATCCGCAAGGAATTATATCTGGATCAGCCTAAGTGGAAGCAATTTATTTTGTATGTAAATGACATTTCCCCAATATGCCTGCATACTTCACAAGAAATTAAGGATAAAAAATTAAAAGGTTTTTTTATCGGTGAAAATTGGAAAATTGGTTTAAAAGTGCCCTATCTGCGAAGAAGTTATCAAACAAAAAAGGAAGTTACAAGTGTATTGCTCGAAGCGCTTCCGGGTACGCTCATGCTTACTTTTGCAGCTATGTTTTTTGCAGTCACATTCGGTATTTTATTAGGGATTCTGGCTGCGGTAAAACAAAATACCTGGATGGATACCTCTTCTGTATTGGCAAGTGTGGTGGGTATATCGGCGCCCTCGTTTTTTATGGCAATAATTATTGCATGGATTTTTGGTTTGCTTTTACATGATTATACTGGCCTTTCCCTCACAGGTAGTTGGACTGATATAGATGTGGTAACGGGGAAAAGATACTTTACACTTCAAAATTTAATTTTGCCTGCACTCACCTTAGGAATAAGGCCTTTAGCTATTATAACGCAGCTCACTCGAAGTTCCATGCTTGATACACTAAAGCAAGATTTTATAAGAACAGCGTATGCCAAAGGATTAAACCAACGGCAGGTAGTGTTTGGCCATGCATTAAGGAATGCGATGAATCCTGTAGTGACAGCAATAACAGGGTGGTTTGCAGAGCTGCTCGCCGGCGCATTTTTTGTTGAATATATCTTTGGGTACAAAGGAATAGGAAAAGTGACTGTAGATGCTTTGGAAAAATTAGACTATCCGGTAGTAATGGGTTCTGTATTATTTGCAGCTACCATTTTTATTTTAGTGAATATCCTCGCTGATATTTTTTATGCAATCATAGATCCGCGTATAAAGCTCCATTAATATTTTATTTTACAATTACCTCGGTGATGATGCGTTCGCCCATCAATTCGTTTACACGCTTTATTATATTTTCTTTCTGGTAAATAAGCTCGTTTTTTAAAGGCGCTACAGATGTGGTAATGAACATTGTACCATTACTTATTTGAATATCATCTGTATAATTGGCAATCGTTTTTCCCATTATTTTTTCCCATGCATCTTTAATGCGAATAGCTTGTACACCGTTTTTTAGACGACTGTTATTGATAAAGCCTTTTAAAGCATCGCCAAGTGATATTTCCATGTGTAGAAAAATATGAATTTGAATTATTAATTACCCAAAAGCAAACTTATTCATTTTTAAAAACATTAAGCTTCAAATGTTGGATATAAATTGGTTGACTATTACTATACTTTTTCTGGAAAAGGATTAATTATGGGAAAGTAATGATACTTTTTTTTCATCCAGGTTTATGATTTGCATTTCATGGCAATAGTCCGCCAGAGATAATCTGAGCCTTTCTTCATGGGTATCAGTAATAAAAACTTGTCCGTCATTTTCTTTACAAACATAATTGAGGAGATTGCCCATTCTCCTTTCATCCAGCTTCTCAAAAACATCGTCTAATAATAGTACCGGCGCAAAACCTTTAATCTTTTTTAGAATCTCAAATTCGGCCAGCTTACTGGCAAATAGTAAGGTTTTTCGTTGGCCCTGCGATGCTACATTTTTAAAAAGTGAGTGACCAAGATAAAAAATAAGATCATCTCTATGAATACCCACGTTGGTACGTTGCAATTGCTTATCTTTTTGCCTTGAAGCTATCAACAACTCTGAAAATTTATTCTGATTAAGCATACTGCTGTATTCAATTTGAATAACCTCTTCATCGCCAGAAATAGTTTTGTAAAATTGATTGATAAGTGAAAATAATTCGATACTGAATTTTTTTCGTGCAGTATGTATCATTTCAGCGGGCGGTATCAGTTGCTCATCGAAAACTTCCAGCAGGTCATGATCAAAATAATTTTTTGAATTTTCTTGTTTTAAGAAGCTATTTCTTTGGGACAAAACTTTATTGTAAGTAATGAGTTGTTGAAGATAGTCTGGGTCGGCCTGGCTGATGAGCATGTCCAAAAATTTTCTACGAAGTTCGCCTGCGCCGGTAATGATCTCAATATCATCTGGCGCTACCATTACACAAGGGAATTTTCCTACATGATGTGAGAATTTATTATAAGGCGCCTCATCCAGAAAAAACTCTTTTGATGCCGGAAGGCGGTAAATGCTGGTAATGTCGTGCGTGTGCAAGTTATTCTCTATTTTGCCCTGCAGTCGAAATCCTTCTCCATTAAATTGAATATTCCCGATTTCTGTTTTAGAAAAGTAACTTTTGGTAAACGATAAATAATGTAAAGCATCAATTAAATTCGTTTTACCCTTTCCGTTATGGCCGCATATTCCTACTATTCTCTGATTAAAGTTGAATTGAGCGGAGTTATAATTTTTAAATGATGTTAATATAAGAGATGTAAACTTCAACAGTTTAATTAAAATTAGATTGAAAAGAAAAGCTGCATGAATCTTTTATTCAGAAAAATATGCTTCAAGATCTTTTAATGAGTGCTCATTGGTCATAAAATCTTTAATTATTTTACCTTTTTCCAATAAAATAATCCTATTACATACCTCTGTTACATGATTCAGGTCATGGCTTGATATAAGTGTAGTTACTGACCCTTTTAAATTTCGAATCAATGTTTTCAATCTAATCTGTGTAGTCGGATCAAGATTGGCGAAGGGTTCATCAAAAACGAGTACTTCTGGGTTTTGTAAGAAAGCCGCTGCAATCCCTACTTTATTCTGGTTGCCTTTTGAAAAATCCCTGATGTATTTTCCACTCTTTAAAATTTCACCATTAAAAAATTCTGTGTACCCTTGCAGGAAATTATTTATATCGGCCTGCGAAAGATTGTGAAGGCTGCCTATAAACTGAAAATATTCTTCCGGAGTTAAATAGTCAATTAAAAAACCTTCATCGAGATAAGAAGCTGTGTATTCTTTCCATTTCTGTGTTTTTGCTACATCTTCTCCTTTGGAAAATATATTGCCTTCGGAAGAACGAATAAGATCCAGGATCATCCTGAACAAAGTTGTTTTCCCTGCACCATTATTACCTACCAGTCCTATTGATTCCCCCTTATTGATAGTCAACGTTGGAATGTCCACTACTTTTTTATTTCCATAAACCTTAGCCAGGTTATTTATTTCTATGATCATAATTCTATTTAATTTGTTTTAGGTTATTATTGGCGAAACCCTTCAGCAATTTTATAACGATGCCTTGCAAAGCGGTTGGTTATATAATTCACCCAGATATTTCTGAGAAATAAGTTGATAATACCAAAAAGTGCAATAGCAGCCAGCCCAGCAAATGGAAGGTTATAAATACCAAATGGCATGTAGATTAAAAATGGAATGAGTAATAGCGGAATTGCCATAATCATTTGAACAGCGCTGGTACCTTGCCAGTTAAAACTGGCACTTTTGGTAATATCCAGTCTTTTGTAATTTAAGCAAGCCATAAACAATACCAGTACGGTTCCAAATCCGATAATGTAGAAATAAACAGCAAATTGCATGACTACAAGCTTCCAACTTAAAAAACCATAAAAAACGGATAAGAGGGTAATCAAAGTGCTACTGATAGTAAAAAGTAAAAATTTGGCCTTAATGAATTTTTTAAAATCAATTCTGTTTGCCATCAGCCCATCAAAATGCGCACTTTGCCACGCAAACATAAACTGACCATAGGTTACCAAAAATATTCCTGTCATAAAAATTGCAGCAAAAAGCATGTAGGAAAACTTATTGGCGTTAATCATTTCCGGCTTATAAAAAAGGAATCCGTACACAAGAAACAGAAAGCCCATGATTAAAGAGGTTCGAGATCGTTTGTGCCTCAAAATTAATTTGAGCTCAAGAGCAGCCAAAGCGCCTACCTCTCCAAAGCGATTGAGAAAAGGATAATCTGTACTTACTTTTTTCTCACTCTTTTTACTTAATTCTTCTACATATAAATTTTTTCTTAGGTATGCTGAATTAATATAAAAAATAAAAAGAGCAATCAGCACAGGCCCCAGAGCAAGCCAAGGCATTGAAGATAGAGAACGAAGAAAAATATCGGCCGCCGATGCAAGAGAAATTATTTTAAAATACTCCAATGCAGCAAATCCTGCTACCACAGCAATTCCTATAAAAACATAAAGCACATTGCCAATAGATTTTCGTTTCAGATAGAGCACCAAAAAATTATTCAGTACCATCATGGATAGAACTATGACTACATAAAGAAAGCCAACCTGTGTACCTTTTGCCTGAGCAATCAGTGTTAAAGAAAAGGGAAGGAAAATAATTAGTGGTAATACATTAAATACAGAAAAAAGTGATTTTACATTTAAGAAATTAATTATTTTATTTCTAGAAATATTTAAATGCAGGTAAGGCACAATACTCATAGTGGGTAATTCTTGAAGCTGAATCCGCACGAGAAACATTACCATAAAATAATAAAGCATGAATCCATTAAAAACAGTGATGGGATCTTTGGTGGGAAATGTTTTATGAATAATTTTTTCCATAAAAAAACCTGCAGCCAATGCTAAAACAATGAAGTATAAAATAAAAAAACCCATGATGATACGGGTAACTATTGCACCAGATTTATTTCGTCCACGCCAAAAGGATTTCCATTGATGGCCAAGAAATATTGAAAGCATATTTTTTTTAATTGAGCAATACTATTAAAATAAAAAAATTAATTGTTGTTAAAATAACAAGGTGCTGGCTATGGTAGCTACAGTTTGCTGCCCCGCAATATTCTCATGGTTTGTTTGCACCAAAGTCTGGTCATTATTCATTTGATGTAAAATGTCGGCTGGTATTGATTTTAGGGAGCTTACAAGCGCCATATAAGCATACAATCTAACTACCCCATTTTTGTCTTTTTTGATAATAGAGATTAGTTTTTCGGGTGATGCCAGTTGTTTAAGTGCCATATACCGGCGCATCTGCTCTGGTAATTCTGTGCCTTTTTGATACATAGTAGCGTATTCGTAAATATTTGCTTTTGATATTTCTTTAATTATTTTTTTTAAGGGATCAGTATTCGATGCTCCAGCAGTAAAGGAGTAGGCCGAAGAAAAAACAACTAAAAGTAGAAATGCCTGCGCGATTGTAAATAATTTTTTCATTATTTATTATTGGTACATTTTTAAAGGTGGCTTAGAATGCCTCAACAAAAATATACTTTTATTTTTTGAAAATTTCTATTGATTCACACAAGCTGTGGGCAAACATTTTATTTGTGGCCATATATAAAATTTGGGCTTTTGTTAGAGTTATTTCGCTATTTAGGGTGTTAAAATCTTTTAATAAATATTTTAAAAATCTTTAAGCCGGTTCATCATTATATTTGCTGCTATGACAATAGAATTACTTAAAGATTTGAGAGACCGTTTGCAGGTTTTGAGGAGGTTTCTTTGACGTGGACAACCGCGAACAAAAGATTAAGGAACAACGCCAACTATCGCTTTCCCCTGGTTTTTGGGATAATAGTGAGCGTGCTACTGGTATTTTAAAGTCCATTAAGCAAGATGAGTTTTGGTTTAGTCTTTATACCGAAGTGCAGACAAACATTGATGATTTTGCCATTTTATTCGATTTTTGGAAAGAAGGCGAAGCCACAGAAGAAGAAGTTAAAGCCGCTTATGACACTGCGGTTAAATCGGTAGAAGAAGCAGAGTTTAAAAGTACACTCAACAAGCCAGAAGATGAAATGCCTGCTATTCTTCAGATAAATAGCGGTGCGGGTGGTACAGAAAGCCAGGATTGGGCAGATATGCTGTTGCGTATGTATAGGATGTATGGCGAAAAACAAGGGTGGTCTGTTACTGAATTGGATTATCAGGCTGGCGATGGTGCCGGAATTAAAAGTGCCACCCTACAATTTGATGGGCCCTTTGCTTTTGGCTTTCTAAAAGCAGAAAGTGGAGTACACAGATTGGTGCGCATATCGCCCTTCGACAGCAATGCCAGAAGGCATACCAGTTTTGCCAGTGTGTATGTTTATCCCTTGATTGATGATACTATAGAAATTAAAGTAAACCCCGCAGATGTGGAATGGGCTTTTTTCAGAAGTGGGGGTAGTGGCGGACAAAATGTAAATAAAGTAGAAACCGCAGTGCGCCTTACCCACAAGCCTTCTGGTATTATTATTGAATGTCAGCAGGCTCGTACTCAGGGCGAAAACAGAGAAAAGGCCATGGCCATGCTCAAAAGCCGTTTATATGAAGAGGAAATGCGCAAGCGTGAGGAGCAGGCCAATGTAGCAAATGCCAGCAAAAAAAAGATAGAGTGGGGTAGCCAGATCCGTAGCTATGTTTTTCATCCCTATAAAATGATTAAAGACCATCGCACTGATTTTGAAGTAGGAAATATAGGACCCGTTATGGATGGCGAACTGGATGGTTTTATCAAAGCTTATTTGATGATGGAAAAAGAAAATGTGTAGCGATGAACAATAGTTGACTTTAAGATAAACTGTGTTGAAAATCAGTTATAAGTTTGATTAATTTTACTGGACAACTTGAAAGAATCAATAATTAAATTAAAAATCATTATTCTTAATTAAAATTTCTATCATTATAATTTTTAAAAAATGCCTTCTATACTTATAATTGATGATGAAAAAGCAATCCGGAAAACACTTACAGAAATACTAGGGTATGAAGGGTATAAGATAGATGAAGCATCTGATGGGGAAGAAGGATTGCGAAAATTTAAAGAGAAACCTTACGATATCGTATTGTGCGATATTAAAATGCCCCGCCTTGATGGTATTGAATTTTTGGAAAGGGCTAAAGAAATAAATCCTGAAACACCTATAATTATTATTAGCGGCCATGGAAATATTGAGACCGCAGTTGAGGCTGTACGCAAAGGTGCATACGATTACATTTCCAAGCCGCCGGATCTCAATAGAATGCTGATTACACTGCGTAATGCAATGGATAAGACTACGCTGGTAGCTGAAGCCAAAGTGCTGAAGAGAAAAGTATCAAAGACTCAGGAAATCATTGGTGAATCATCGCCCATTAGGAAAATAAAAGACACCATAAACAAAATAGCCCCCACAGAAGCCAGAGTACTGATAACCGGCGAAAATGGAGTGGGCAAGGAACTTGTAGCCAGATGGATTCATGAAAAGAGCTATAGGTCAGCGCATTCACTTGTAGAAGTGAATTGTGCTGCAATTCCTGGCGAATTAATAGAAAGTGAATTATTTGGGCACGAAAAGGGAAGTTTTACCTCTGCGGTCAAGCAGCGAATTGGTAAATTTGAGCAGGCCAGTGGTGGCACCTTATTTCTAGATGAGATAGGCGATATGAGCCTAAGTTCACAAGCTAAAGTGCTACGTGCATTGCAAGAAGGTAAGATTACACGTGTAGGCGCTGACAGGGATATAAATGTGGATGTACGTGTAATTGCAGCTACCAATAAAGACCTTTTAAAAGAAGTGGAAAATAAAAATTTCAGGCTTGACCTGTATCACCGCCTTGGAGTTATCATTCTTCATGTACCTTCTCTAAATGATCGGATTAGCGATGTGCCTTTACTTACAGACCACTTTCTGCAAGATATTGCCGAACAATACGGCCAGCCTAAAAAGAATATTGATAAAAGGGCTATTGATTTGTTACAAAAATATAAATGGACAGGCAACATTCGGGAACTGCGAAATGTGGTGGAGCGTTTAGTAATACTTTCCGGAAAGACCATTTCAGCAGAAGATGTTGAGAATTATGTAATGCCCAAGAAATAATATTTTCCCACAAAAATTGAAAAAACCTCAATTTACCCATACAGGGCTTCCCATTTGGGGTATGTACTTTTTTTTTGTAGAAATTCAAATTAAACTTTTTACCACTTTTGAGACTTGGTAAATATTGAAACTCAGATGCTTAATATTAGTTTAAAGTAACAGATTAGGCGATTGTTTCGACTTTGTAAAATCCCGTAAATATTCGGCATAGAAGTAGCTGTTGAAACTAAAACATAAATATCAGATAGAGGAGAAGAATAAAAGAAAATGTTATTTAATTGCGTATTAAAAAATATTTTGGGGTTTAATAATTTGTTTCATTATTTTTAAAAAATTTCAATAAATAATTATAAAAAAGGAGGATATATAAATGATTAGCAGAAAAGAGGAAGTCCCGGTAATTCCACCAAAAGACATCATAATTGGCGACCCCAAAGCACCTGTAACTCTTGTGGAATATGTGGATTATGAGAGTGAAAAATGCAGCCAGGCTCACGAAATAGTGAAAACACTAATGGAAACCTTTAAAGGCAAAGTAAATTTCAATTTCAGGCATTTTCCATTAGTATTAGTTCATCAGCGTGCTCATAAGGCTGCAGAGGCTGCTATTGGCGCAGCTCAGGAGGGCAAATTTTTAGAAATGCACGAAATGTTATTTAAAAATCGGCGGCACTTGGGTACCATCACCCTTAAATCGTATGCCAAAGAAATTGGGGTAAATACCAAAACTTTCTTGAATGACCTTATCAATAGTAAATTTGGTTGGTTTGTACAGGATGATCTGAAAAGTGGTATTGACCTTGGCGTAAAAGATGCCCCTACCTTTTTAATAAATGGTGAAAAATATGAAGGTAATATTACCCTAAAAGGCCTTACAGATTTTATTAATACCGCTTTAAAGAAGAAAAAACTAAAAAAAGCAGCCTGATATTTCAACATTAAAAATAAAAAGCACCTGTCCAAATACGGTAGGTGCTTTTTTATTGAATAGTTAGCTACAAAAAAACCATTCTCAAAAGAAAATGGCTTTTTGTAGCTATTTAATTGTTCAACCTAATTCTTCTGAAGTTTACTGAAATAATTTATATCATCGTTGGAAATACTTAGGTAATACATTCCTGTACTTAATGCAGGCAATCCTGACACATTAATGGAATTACTTCCCTTACTTACTTTAATGGTTTTTGTCATTACCGGTTGGCCTACAGAATTGCGAAGCGTCAACTGTGCATCTGCATTTTTATTGGCGGTAAATGATGCAGTAAAATTATTCATAAATGGATTAGGAAATACTTCAATTCCCATTTTACCACCTGTTGATATTCTTACGATAGATGAATAGGTAAATTTACCGTTGCCATCTACTTGCTTTAACCGATAGTAAACCACAGAGCTATTACCCACTGAATTATCAATAAAAGAATAATTTTTTACAACATTGCTATATCCAGCACCCTTAACCACTGCAATCTGGCTGAAATTATTGCCATCTGTACTCTTATAAATTTCGAAATGATCATTGTTGATTTCTAAACTGGTTTGCCAATC
>JAFDXH010000212.1 GCA_018268075.1 Bacteroidota bacterium
CAAACTCATCAGCAAAGATGTGTTGCAAAGCGGAAATTATGATAGCCTGAAAGAAAAGGCAAAGGGGGTGGTTGAATTATTGAGGAAAATAAAATCAACCCTACCGAACTTACATGCGGAAGCTACCGATGATAAGCTTAACAGAACTTGCAGTCGTAGGGAGCCTGAAAAAAAATTTTCAGGTAAGTGAAACAATTCACATCGATAACCGAACTATTCAATTTTATGAAATAGGACTGTCTTTGCGTTTAGTGCAGAGTGTTGCTTTTACCCTCGGAGTGGGCAATAAAGAAAGAGGAATTGCTTCTGCGCTGCACACCCTACCCCCAGCCATTTAATAAATATAGAGCCCTTATTATTAAACCAAAGTGAAAATATAAGTAGACCTATATTTTGCATATTTATTTTTGTTTTATTATTGGTCTATAATATAATTCACTATATCATTTGCTTTACATATTCCCATAAAAGAAAGCTTGAGCGTACTGAAGAAATTACAGAAAAAGGCTTTGCCGCTCATTTAGCCAAGATTGAAAATACTTATGTAAATGAAAAAAGTCGGACAACAGTTATATCCAAGAAAGCCTTGATGGATGTTGTAGGAGTGAGCAGCCAAAGCATCCATACCTGTCGCACTAATTATAAAAACGGGGGTATTGATTTTTTGACAGCGCACAATTGGAAAGCAATCAAACTATTTCTGCAATAGCCCGGCATCTTACTTTTAACCCTTCCAATTGCACCAAATTTTTCAAGTATATCCTTCTGAAAAAAATTAAGCCAACAGCTATTTTTCATATGCCAGGTAAAAAGTGCATTAATATTGAATTTGAAAATCATCTTCTATTCGTATTTTTTTATGAAAACTGTAAAGCCTCTTTAATATCGCTTAGTTGTCTGGAGAGTAAAATTTATATTCTGGCAAATTGCCCACTCTTAAATACCGGCGGCTTAATTTGGCCTCATGACTGCCTGTTTCCATAAAACCTGTTTCGAGAAGGTACCCATCCGCCGTTTCAGGCAATTTTATTGTGGAAGCTATACTTACCCTATCGGCAGCAGAAAGTTCAACATTAAATTCTTCCCTGTACATTTCTTTCCCCGCGGAGTTTATCAACTTTACAGTTAAAATGCCTGTTACATTTTTATTATGGTCGTTTACACCAACCAGGGTAAAATTCAACTGGCTGCCAGGCTTATGAGCGGGCACTTCTTTTACATATCGCCCATCAACAAGATTTATAAAAATATTTGCAGGAGCAAAGGCATGGTTAAACCAATGCAAAACAGGTGAGGGTTTGAGGTTTTTAATATTACCAACAAACCAATCGCCTGTATAGCCATAATTATTAGTAAGATGGCAAAAGGCGAGTACACCGGCAATATTACGGTTGCTTCGCAGCCATTCCGTTTCCAGTTGAAGCCAATATGCTTGCAATTGCCAGCGATCTTTTGGAGTGGAATTTTTGCCAAGATATTTATCATACACTTCAACAGTAAGTTTGCTGGGTGTACCATTTCTCCAAAGCCAGACCCATCCGTATTCATTCACCAACTGTGCTGAAGAAGATTCTTCCAATTCCTTCATAATAACCGGTTTGTAATTAAGGTCGCCCAGGGGATAATAAGCTTGGTTTTTCTCCATGAAAAAACTCACGCCCTGGTAAGGATGTGGCTCATCCATATCATCATTTTGCATAGAGGTGGATGTCATAAAACCGGCATCCCAAATCCTTGTAGGGTCTAATTCTTTCAAATCGGGGATCAACACATTTCCGATATAATCATCCCAGTTTTCATTTATACCATCCCAAATTGCAATGCTTGGATGAGAACCGTCTGACCATACCCAGTCGGTGTATTCTTTTCGTATCTGTTCGTCCCAGCCGTGGTTTTGCGAATAAAACCACTCGTTTTGAAATAAAAGACCGTAGTCATCAGCGAGATCATACCAAAAATCAGGTACTATGCCTACGCAAATGCGCATGGCGTTCCAGTTTAACTGTTTTGGTATATCAATCAACATCTTCTTTACCCAATTTTTATCCCATGCAAGACCACCGCAGTCGGGGTCTTCAAAAAATCGCTGCAGTGTAATGTTTGATCCGCGCAGATAATACTTATTACCATTAAGGTAGAAGAATTTTCCGTGGCGTTCAAAATCCCGCATGCCAAAATTCTTTTGCACGGCATCGGATTCCCTGCCTTTATAGAACACCGACACTTCTGCTGTGTACAAGAATGGATCTTCCGGTGACCAGGGATGAATGTTCGTTAAAGGAATTTCTGTCTCCAGTTCATTATTCCGATCTCTAATGGAAACATACTGCTGCTGTTTATCTGCTACCAGTTTTCCGGAAAGCTTTTCTTTTATTTTTATATTCAACAATAACGAATCGTTAGTGCTTTCTCCAAAGTAAATCTGAGCAGGATTTAAGTTCCATAGTTTGATCTTCACAGTCACTTTTTTGTGCCTAAGATGCGGCAACACAAGCACCTTATTCACACGCAACTTATTAGTAAATGTTAACGAAACATCGTCCCATATCCCGGGTAAGTAATGTTCTTTTTCTTTATCGGTGCTGCCAGCCGCAGCGCTTGGCAACCAGTAGCGATCGCCTACCTTAATGATGATTTCATTTTCCTGTCCGAATTTAAGAGCACGGGTAGCGGCCACTTCTATAGGTGTATAACACTCCATAAAAGAGCCCAAGCCAATGCCGTTCACAAAAATCTGTGTAACATATTGACTCTTTTTAATAGTGAGTACCCCTTCCAGGTCTTTTACATCGTGTGGTATAAACAGTTTTTTTCTGTACCAGCTATACTTTGGCGTATAATCAATATTGTAAACACCGTGTTCTTTTTTTGCTTCTACTTTACCCGGCCGCTTAAAAAACTTCTCGTATTCATCAATACGTGGTGTTGCCAAATGAACTAAACCAGGAATGGGGATTGAACGAGTGAAAGTGGCAGGCACCCATGCTGTAGTAGTTTGTTCAAAATCCCAAACACCGTTCAAATTCATAGTAACCCGTGAAGTCTGCGCTGATAATTTGTGCGAAAAAAACAAGCATAGTATAACACTGTACAGGTTCCTGAATTTTACTGACGTTTTGATCAGATTCACTTTTAACATTATTGTAGAGTTTGAATTGGTATCAATTTGCATTATCCCAGACCAGCGTAACAACGTCACCTGCAGCTAATGTATACAGTAAATTGTCACTTCTGTATTTCACTTTAAACATGGACGAATCTTTGCCCATGTTTATGGCTAATAAAACTATTGAACCATCAGGGTTTTTGAATGCCACATTTTCGATAGAGTGTTGAAAGGTATTTGAGGCAATTCGGTTTGCTCCAGGTTTAACAAACTTACTTGCGTGTGCCAGTGCATAAAATTCGGGCATACGTTCAATATTGCCTAAAGTATCAATTGTTACCAACCCATAACAATCTGCGCAGTTTTGGTCACTTTCGTCTTTTGATTTTTGCAACATGTTTCCTTTATCCAATGCAAGATTCCATAGACATACACCCTTTGACCAATTGCGCACACTACCTATGATAACACGAGATACAAATTCCCGTATAGTTTCTTTAAAACCGCCTATCCATTTTCCGCCGGAGCCTTCTGTAAACCAAATATCTTTTTCAGGATATTTATCATGAACAAATGATTGAAGCTCGGGGCTCCCTCCGTAGTTATGAAAACCAGTTCCCGCAATAAAATTATAGGCCAGTGGGTCATCCAACACTTCCAACGGATATTTGAATCCTTTTTCAGCCATTGAAAGTGAGGCCCAGTTATGATCAAAAATAATGATGCGGGCGCTGATTTTTTCTTTGGTAAATGCCGGCCCCAGATGATTTTTTATAAAATCGGCTTGTTCCTTTGCTGTCATGATCATTCCTGGATAAGCAGTAGGCCCATACTCGGGCTCATTTTGTATCGTAACTGCAAATATGGGAAGGCCTTCTTTCGTGTATGCCCGTATATATTTTACAAAATACTGTGCATACACTGGGTAATATTTATGTTGCAGATATGAATTACCGGTACCCCGCATTGAGCCTGTATTTTTCATCCAGCCAGGCGCACTGCAGGGCGAACCGAATATTTTTAATGAACTGTTATTCGCCAAGGCTATTTTAAGCATCGGAACCACATCATGTTTGTCCTTTTCTATTGAAAAATTTTCAAGATGCAGGTCTGTTTTGCCTCCAGATATGTCATCATAACTGTAGTCGCCGCCAATTTCATAACCGGAAGCACCTATCATCTGACGGATAAAACTCAAACCTATCCCATCACTGCCAAATAGTTCCTTCATCAGCGAATCCCTTTTTCCAGGCTCCAGCATCCGATTCAATACATAAGCCGAAGTACCCGTCATTGCGGCTCCGAAACCATCCATCTCCTGATAGGTTATTTTATCATCTATAAATATTTCCTGTACTTTTTTATCGTTCACAGCATCGGCAGCAAATAACATATCATGCTGTTTTTCCAGACGCTTACTTCCGTTAGCTGTTGTTAGCCATGCGTGTATGTTATTGTTACCATTGCTTTGTGTATATGCAACAGGCAAAAAAATATAATAGAGTAAATAAAATCCAAACGCTTTTCTCATCACGATTTGATCTGTTGTTTTTGAGCTCTATCTGGTAATTAATAACCCGGATTTTGGGTTAGGTTTTTATTAAGGTCTCTTTCCGTTTGAGGAACGGGAAAAATAAGTTTACTTTCTGAAACATTATAGTTTAATGGTGTTCCGGACGGGTCTTTAAGTTTATTCATTACCCCAAATAAATTCTCGTTGCCTGAACGTAACAGATCAAGCCAGCGTTGCCCTTCAAAAGCCAGTTCCAGTCTTCTTTCATTTAAAATAAGCATGGCGGCATCTGCTTGGTTTGAAGCAGATATGGCAGGTAATTTAACTCTCGTTCTCACCTGGTTTCCGAGGGCCATGGCTTCAGTGGTTTGCCCTAACCGATTCAGCGCTTCGGCTTTTAATAATATTATATCTGCCAGCCGGATAAGGATGGTGTTACAGTCGCCGTTCCAGTTTCCACCACCGGTCATTCTCCACTTATAAGAAAAAGGCACCGGCTGTGTAGCGGCGGTGTATGGTGGTGGTGTACTGTTTGATGCTACTGTATTTTCAAAAAACACCGAAGCATGTAAACGTACGCTGTCACCCTGAGTTCTGAAAAAGTCGATCAGATCATTACTTGGATTCGCAAATTTTGCCCATGTATCACCGGTTAAAGAGAAAGGCAAATACAGGTTGATGCCCCAATTGCCAAAACCAGCGAGGGTGCTGTTATGCTGGATTTCGAAAATTGATTCAACGCTGTTTTTATGTTTATTATCCCACAAAAATTCATAATCAGTCAAAAGGTCATAATTCCCACTTCCCGAGCCACCAAATTTAGATGGTAAAACTTTATTACAAGCCTGCAGAGCAACGTCATACTTTCCCTGCTGGGCATACACTTTAGCCAGCAAAGCCTGTGCTGCTCCCTTCGTTGCCTGGCCTGCATATTTAGCCGTAACTGATAAAAACGCTTCCGCTTCGGTTAAATCCTTTTCGATCTGGGTATACACATTCTTCACAGATTCCCGGGGAAGAAACAATTCCTGCGAAGCGGAAAGCGATAAGGGCACTTCACCATAAATGATAACCAGATTAAAGTAATGCAATGCTCTTAAGAATTTTGCTTCTGCTAATATTTCGTTTTTACGTTGTTCATTAAGCGCAGGGTCTGTAATGTTGGGCACATTATCCAAAACAGCATTGGTACTTGCAATTACCCTGTATATGTAAGCCCAGTCACGGGTAACATTTCCATTGGTGGGCGTTAATTTAAAATTGTCAATATTTTGCACATCACCACTGTTGCCCCCTGCGTAGCAGTTATCTGATTGAATATCGCCGATTATCTCGAAGTCCCAGATATAAAATTCGCTTTGGCCAAAAGAATAGGCTCCTGCAAGGCCAGCTTCAGCATCAGCAGCTTTTTTATAAAAATTGCTGGTTGTTAAGGCGGAAATTGGTGTTTTCTCGAGGAAATCTTTATTGCAGGAGAATGATATCAACATTATAGCTAATAGCAATGTAGCTGTAAGTATATTTTTCATTGAATTCATTTTTTTTATTATAAAATCGTATATCTTTTCAGTGCGGCTATAACTGAACATTGATCCCAACAGTGTATGTTTTTGTTTGGGGATAGGGTCCATAATCTAGTGCTATTGCCTGGGAACTGGTTCCGAAGGCATTAATTTCAGGATAGTAACCCGAATAGTTTGTTAGTGTAATTAGATTGGCGGCCGTAACGTAAAGCCTTATTCCCTCTATTCCTATATTTGATAACGAGGCCAGCTTTAACTGGTAGCTTAAAGTGGCGCTTTTAATCCTTATAAATGATCCATCCTCAATAAATCTGGAGGAGATCAAAGTGTTATTATTGGGATCGCCATAGGCAGCCTTAGGTATGTCAGTTATATCACCGGATTTCTGCCAGCGATCAAGTGTAGCAGTTGTACTGTTGCCAACAACGCTCATGCCCTCGGTTTCAATGCGGGTAGCGTTGAATATTTTGTTTCCGGCTACGCCATCAATTAAAATATTCAGCGCAAAATTTTTGTAACTGAAATCGTTTGAAAAGCCTAAAATGAATTTGGGTAAGCCTGTACCTAAAGAGGTCCTGTCGGAATCTGAGCTTACATTCTTGCCATCTATCACACCGCCGTTCCTTAAATTTTCATAGTCAATATTGCCTGTTTGGGGATTAACACCTGCTACCTTATATCCCCAGAAAGTGCCTAAAGGCAATCCATTCTTTATAACAGCGGGAAAAAAGGGGTTTCCGTTCCCGCCAAACGCAATTCCACCAGTATAATAAATGGTTCCTGAATCTAAACCACTTATTCTGTTTTTGTTGAATGCGAAATTCAAGCTGCTGTTCCAGCTAAATGATTTGGCTCTAACTATAGAAGCGTTTATGCTTACATCAACACCATTATTCGACAACTTCCCGGGCAGGTTTACATACGTGTAAGGGCTTCCTGTAGCAGAACCGGCAGTAGAAGGCAGGTTTCTTTGAAAAATTAAATCAGTGGTTTGTTTATTATAATAGTCAATTGACAAAGACAAGTGGTTGTTTAAAATGGCTACATCAATACCGGCATTAAAACCCTTGCACGACTCCCACCTCAAATCAGGATTGCCGATCGGGTTGGTAGGCACGTAGCCAGACCTTACGCCACCTCCCAACAAAGCTGAAGCCGGAGCCAGCGTATTTACCGATGGATAGTTAAGCGGTGGCAGGTTACCCGTGGCGCCGTATCCTGCCCGTAGTTTAAGATCCTGGATGCCTGTAACATTACTGAAGAATTTTTCATTCGAGATACGCCATCCCGCCGATACTGCAGGAAAGTAGGCATAGATATTATTTGAACCGAACCTGGATGCACCATCGCGGCGCACAGATGCTGTTAACAAATAACGCTCATCAAAGTTATAAGTACCTCTTAAAAACATGGAAGCTGTTGAATACTCGG
>JAFDXH010000213.1 GCA_018268075.1 Bacteroidota bacterium
ATTCGATTCAAAAAGGATTTCATTTTTCTGACACCAGTCTTTCAAATTGGTAAAGGAGGGCACAATCAATGCACCAACAAATTTTTCTCCCGCACCGGTGACTAACACCATCCCCCTGGCGCAGGTCTCCCGACCTGTGCCTAATCATTTACTAATTAAAAAAATATCAGCGGTTTACTTACCCCAAATGCTCCTTTGCCCACATTTCAATAAGCTCATTACGATCTGAACGCCATGCTTTTTTATATAGCTCACGAACGATTTCCATCCATTTTTGTTTGCGGTCATCTTTGCTGCCTGCATCTTCCGCTCCTCCGCAGGCTTTATAGTCTTCACGGGTGGTGCTGCTGATACGTGCATACTGGCCGGTCTGTGGTTTTAGATCTTCATTGGTAATATGTAAATAGAAATCAAGCTGCTCCGGGGTGCAAGTCTTATCTTTTGGCCACATCGTGCTGTCTTTGATGTACACCGCTACACCGTCTTTAAAAACGTAAGGCTCCTGGAAATCCCTGGTGTACTGATCTTCATACACTACACCTTTTACGGGGAATTGCGCGTTGGACTGCCCGTCAATCCATTTCAACTACCGGTAAGTATATACCGTGTCCACACTATATTTTGCAACCCAGCAGGCGTTGGCTACCCATGTAGCCAGCTTTTCAGGAGAAGGATTTAAGAGATATACTTTTCCCGTTTTAGGTCTGCCGGTATACAGGTCATTCCCCGTTTGAAATGCATATAATTTCACCGGGAAGCCTTCCCAGCCGGGAATAGTATCCGTTTCAGCCACAAGCTGCTGCACCATGTACGCGTGACTCAACACGATCTTTGCTTTTTGCACCAAAGTGCCGAAACTTTCCCTGAAATAAGTATCAGGGATCGTTGGCATTTGCGATTTCACCATA
Organism: Bacteroidota bacterium; assembly: GCA_018268075.1. Classification (GTDB taxonomy): domain Bacteria; phylum Bacteroidota; class Bacteroidia; order Chitinophagales; family Chitinophagaceae; genus Ginsengibacter. The sequence continues at coordinate 909 of JAFDXH010000213.1, forward strand.
AGTGAGGAAATTACCATCAATAACAAAAAGAGAATATTTCGCATAAATGTGAGCAGCTTTAAGTGGACACATGTAAATTTAAATCATTCACTGATAGCCACTGAATGAATACTTATTTGTACATGTAGCTCCGAACTACAAAACCAGCGATAGCTTGCTGTGTGCCGTATATCTGCTCTATATTAATTTTTTGTCTAATTATGCCGTAATTAGCATTTTCACCATGAAAATATTATTGGATATCCCCGACAACAAAGCCTCTTCTTTAATGGAGGTATTGAAAAGCATTTCTTATGTAAAAGCTAAACCGCTTACAGATGCCAGGGCTCTGTTGATGAAAGAAATAAGGGAAGCCGTTGAAGAAATGAAATTGATCAGGGCCGGTAAAAAGAAAGCTCGTAACGCTGAAGAGTTTCTCAATGAGCTATAAAGTAAAATCTATTGCAGTATTTGAGCGGTAGGCCAAACGGCTTATTAAAAAGTATGCTTCGCTGAAAAAGGAGCTTCTGGATCTGGTACATGAACTTAAGGGAAAGCCTGAACAGGGAACAGCTATAGGAAAAATTGCTTCAAAATTCGCATTGCCATCGCCTCTAAAAATAAGGGTAAGAGCGGAGGAGCAAGAATCATCACCAATTTTGTGGTTACAGATGGTACTGTTTACCTGCTCTCCATTTATGATAAATCCGAAAAAGAAAATCTTACCGAAAAAGAGCTAAGCGAACTTCTAAAAGCTATCAATCAATAATATTGTCACTCGGCCAAACATTTCACATATCAGGCATTAAATAACACAGCCGTTTTGTACGAGCGACAAAGCATATTCGTTCCCCAGAGGCGACCTGTGTTTTCTTGTCGCAAACCTTCCGTATATTTGAACATCACCTGCTTCAATATAATTGCTTACCTATGCTTATTTCTATCCAGGCTGACCATAGAGAGAACCCTTCCGGTATTCCACAACTCCTCTCAAAAATTGAAAGCGTATCATTGTCTGTTCTTTGCCTGCCAGCCGGAGATTATATTATCAACGGAGCCATTGGAATAGAACGGAAATCGGCAGAAGATTTTGTGCAGAGCATAATAGGTAACCGCCTTTTTGATCAGATAGCAAGACTAAAGCGGTCGGTGCCACGCACGTTGCTGATAGTGGAAGGCAACCCCTATGGCACTGCGCATAAAATACAGCCTTCTGCTATTCGCGGCGCGGTGTTATCTGTTTTAATTTCCTGGCAGATGCCTGTTATGTTTTCAAAAAGCAGGGAAGATACCATTACATTATTACTTGCGATTGCCCGGCAGGATATGACCGATGTATTACAAATTGCCGGGCCGAAAAACTATCGCCCTAAAAAAACGGTAAGCCGGCAATTGTTTTTTCTACAGGGAATACCCGGCATAGGTCCTGCATTGGCAGCACGTATGTTAGAAAAATTTGGCAGTTTGAAAGCCGCAGTTAACGCCACGGAAAAAGAGCTAAAAAGCGTAGAAGGAATAGGTAAAGGAAAGACAAAAAAGATATTCCGGTTTATTACCGAAATATAACAAATTTATATAAATTACATCAATAGAATAGACTACTTTATATAAATTACGTCAGTTAATTAATTTATTTTATATAAATTACGTCAGTCTTAGCTAAGGAACTATATTTACAAATGCTGCAAAGGGCTTTATACAATAATATTATTGCCAACACCGGCAGGCAAAAAGTAAGCATTGTGCTGGGGGCCAGACGGGTAGGTAAAACCTGTTTATTGCAGGCTATAAAAAACAATTTCGGACAGGGCTGTCTTTGGCTGAACGGTGAAGACCAAACTGTAACTGATATGCTTGAAGAAAGAAGCATTGCCAACTATAAGCGACTGCTGCAGGGCTATACACTGCTGATAATAGACGAAGCGCAATACATAAGCGATATCAACAGAAAGCTGAAGCTTATGATTGATGAGATTGCCCCATTGCACATTATTATTACAGGGTCAAGCGCTTTTGATATGCAGCAAACCGGCGAGCCGCTTACCGGACGCAGTATTACCTATACCATGTATCCCGTAGCACAAATGGAGCTGGCAAAACAGGAGAATCTTATCCAAACTAAAGAACTGCTGGATGAGCGATTGATATACGGCAGCTATCCTGAAGTAATTACATTGCCCACGCTTGCCGGAAAACAACAGTATTTATCTGAACTGATAAACACTTACCTTTTAAAAGATATACTGGCCTTTGAAAATATAAGAAATCCGCAAAAGCTGAAAGACCTGCTGGTATTATTGGCTTACCAGATCGGCTGTGAGGTTTCGCTTGACGAATTGGGGCGACAACTGGGGCTTAGCAAAAATACTGTTGACCGCTATTTAGACCTGCTTAGTAAGGTATTTGTGATATATAGCCGCCGGGGGTTCAGCAGGAATTTAAGAAAAGAGGTAGCTAAAAGCAACCGCTGGTATTTTAATGATAACGGTATACGCAATGCGCTTATCAGTAATTTCAATTTACCCGCACTGCGGCAGGATATGGGTATGCTTTGGGAAAACTATATTGCAGCAGAACGAATAAAGTATAATACTTACAATGGATTTTTTGTGAACAGCTATTTCTGGCGTACATACGACCAGCAGGAAATTGACCTGGTTGAAGAGCAAAATGCTGCGATCAGCGCTTATGAGTTTAAGTGGAGGCAGGATAAAGCAAAGATCCCGGTTGCATTTGCAAAAGCATACCCGGGCATCCCGTTTTCGATGATACACTCAAAAAATTACTTAGACTTTATTACATAAGCTAACCCCTACGGGTGTCTGTCTCACCCACTGGTGGAACAAATACAAAACAGTTTTGTTTCCCAATAGCATTTTTGCTCAATTCCGGGCAACTGAAATTTTATGATATCACTCCATCCTGGGTATATATTCTTTCTACCGCATCTCTGTATTTTTCCATAATCACTTTCCGTTTGAGGCTCATTTTAGGAGTAATTTCACCAGATTCTATTGTCCATTCACGGGGTAGTAATTCAAATCTTTTTATTTGTTCCACATG
>JAFDXH010000214.1 GCA_018268075.1 Bacteroidota bacterium
ACATTGAAAGAGCTAACGATTTTGAAATGGTCATTTTATTTTTTTTATTCTTGTTTAATGGAATATTTTTCTCAATCACCATCTGCATTTTTGGTAATCCACAGTGGAAGATTCTGAAAACCATAAGTCGAATTTAATACTAATGATTCAAAGTAGCAGCGTTGTGAAATTTTGACCAAAGCTGCAGGGTAGCAAATCCTGTAGGAATTTCGTTCTTGTAAGGTGATATCTGATTTAGATGCAATCCGGTGTTGGTACTGCATTAGCTGATGTTACTGAAATACAAGTAAATCATGTTGATATGTATTTTGAAGGTAGCCTTAAGCACCTTATACTGAATACTTTTGCCTACAGGAATAAGATGAAAACAAAATAATCTGAATATTGTCTATTGTTGGTACCGCAATACCTGTATGCCAATGATTTAAATGTGCGGGTTATATGGTTGTTACACAGTAAAGCAGTAATAAAATAAAAATAAAAATATCTGTCACCAATGCAAACATTTCATTGGCGCCTGCCGGTTTTTTAAGAAGGTGTTGCAGCCCTGCTATGCCATAATAAAGCCCACTTCCAAAGGCACTTACCACTCTCCATTGTGGCATAAACAAAGAAACAATTCCAATAAGCCCAAAGCAAAGATTTGCAAAGCCTAACTCGCGAACAATAGGTAAGCTTTCGGGGCTATCAATATGAAAAATCTCTCTGGCTGTAAATGCAGGATTGGTTGTCTGTTTGATGCCTGCTAAGAATAGTCGAAGACCAACAGCAGAAAAGATAAACCACTTACCAAATAATGCAAATGAAAAGGGAATGCCTTTATTCATGAGTATTTCTCCGATAGTGCAAATTGTAGGCAATAGAATTGTCAACACTGAAACGATAGCTATGTATTGCTTATTTACTTCGGGGTTACTTTTTTCTTTAGTTGTGGTCATAGTAGGAAATAATAATGAGCTTTAAATACATAGGGTTTTCAGGCATATCGTTTGTTTGCCTAAAGAAACCAAATTAGTAGTACAGGTTTGAATTGTCAATATTTTTTTACACTTTTTCAAGTATTCCATTGTTGAATTGTTGGTCAAGATATATTTTTTTTTGATTAAAAATTTTGGATACGCCCTATCCAAAATGGTATGTTTAAAAAGAACAAATATGATTCAATAATTTTATCTTTAAATTCTATGTGCGAGGCTGAATTAATTTTAGGCGAAAATGTAGTGCTGCTACAAGCCCATATTTATTTATATGGCAAGGCTGCCAATGCAGGGTTAGCAATATTAGTTGCAAAAAATATAGAAGATTACTGGAATGCACCTCAGGGCCGGGCCTCTATTGGTAAAAATTTATTTTCTGTACGCTTTCAGATGCAGGGGTTTTTCTTTCCGGATATTACTCCTTCCATAATCTACCAAAATACAGAGGTCAGGAATAATTATTTCCGGGTAGAAGAATTTGCTACAGGAAATATTTCTTTTGTAGATGGATTGGGGTCGAATACAGGGTATTTTAAACTGGAAAATTTATTGAATAATTCTACTACTGCAGCCCACGAATTTGGGCACACACTCGGCCTGGATCACCCGCACGATATGGACATAAGAGGCCAAGGCGCTCCCTCTATTATGTACCCTCGCGGCACATTGGTAGATGCACAATACCAATACGATCCGGCTGTACCTGCCGGTGCTGTAGGCGGCACTATGAACCCCTTTCATAGAATCGTCACTCAGGCCGATATAGATGATCTGAAATTAAGCAAGTTGGATTTTGATAAAAATAATGTTGCCAAAGTGGGCGATTTTTCCAGTATATGGCACGAGCCACAAGTACTCAAGAAATAAGTTCATGATTTTTTTTTAAATGGAGAGAGCCTTTTAATAGAAGGTGTGCACCATTAATCATAAGTTTCTGCAAACATTTTGTTACTTCCTGTATATTGTGCCTGAATTTTAAAAAAGCCTCTGATGCCGGTATTATCTGTTGAAAATTTATCTAAGAATTATGGAAATATCAAAGCATTGAAAAATGTTAGTTTTTCCGTTCCCGCAGGTTCTGTATTTGGAATTCTTGGCCCCAACGGAAGTGGAAAAACCACCTTGCTGGGCACCATTACTGATATACTAAAGCCCACCACAGGCCAGTATAAACTTTTTGACGAAGTGCCCGCTGCAAGCCACAGGCGACAAATGGGTACACTGCTGGAAACACCCAATTTCTATCACTATCTTTCCGGACGAAAAAATCTTGAAATCGCTGCCGCAATCAAGCAGCACGGCGCAGACGAGATAGATCACATTTTGGATACTGTAGATCTTACCAGAAGAAAAGATTCGAAGTTTAGCACCTATTCTTTAGGCATGAAACAAAGATTGGCTATAGCTTCTGCCCTGTTGGGGAATCCGCCGGTTTTAATTTTCGATGAACCTACAAATGGGTTAGATCCTGTAGGCATTGCTGAAATACGCTCCTTGATGAGAGATATAAATAGCCAAGGCAAAACCATTATTATGGCAAGCCACTTATTGGATGAAGTAGAAAAAGTATGTACTCACGTTGCTATACTTAAGCGTGGCGACCTTATTACCACAGGAAATGTAAATGAGATTTTATCTAATGAAGATTTGGTAGAACTTGCCGGCACCGACAATGAAAAATTACTTTCAGTATTACAAAGTTACCCTGCAAAAAATAGTGTAGTACAGGAGGCGGGGTATATTAAATTATATTTTCCGGTCAATACGGCCAACCTTTCTGATGTAAACCAATATTGCTTTAATAATGGCATCGTATTAAACCATCTGCTATTGAAAAAGAAGAGCCTCGAATCCAAATTTTTTGAGCTTACCAATAATTAAAAAATGCTGCAATTATTAAAAATAGAATGGCTTAAAGTAAAGAATTATAAAGCATTCTGGATATTTTCAATTCTTTATTTTTTCTCTATACTTGGCATTAATTACACCGGGTATTATGTAAATGAGCTGACCGTTCAAAATATGCCGATGAGCCAAATGATGATCGGATCGCCATTTGCTTTTCCAAAGGTTTGGGCTACGGTGGGCTATATGAGCAGTTGGCTTTTATATTTCCCGGGCATTCTTTTCATCATGCTGCTTACAAACGAATTTAATTTTAAAACCCACCGTCAGAATATCATTGACGGCTGGACACGAACAGAATTTATCAGTGTAAAATTTTTATTTGCCTTAATTTTTTCTGTAGCGGCTACACTGTTTAATTTTTTGGTGGCCTTACTTTTCGGTTCGCTTACTACCGGCTCTCATTTTTCATTTGAGGGTATGGAGAATGTAGGATATATTTTTATTCAAACTTTTGCTTACATCTCTTTTGCTATGTTTCTGGCAATTTTGTTTCGCAAAAGCGGGGCAGCTATTGCGGTGTTTTTTCTCTATGGCCTTATATTTGAATTTTTGATTACGTTATTAATTAATGTAAAACTGGACCTTACCCCTGTTGGCTATTTTTTACCACTTCAGGTTACCGATGTAATGCTTCCTATTCCATTTGGCAACAAAGTAATTTATAAAGGCGCACCAGAAGTATGGACCTTGGTTTTGGGCAGTCTGGTATATATTTCAGGGTATTATTTCTTTGCACTAAGAAAATTTAAGAACGAAGACCTCTGATGATAATGGCGAATGATTCATGGTTAATTAAGGAGGGAGTAATAGAAATGAACAATTAACCATTAACAATTATCAATAATCAATCAAGCTGCTCCAGTGCGGCCTCCAGAGTGGGATATAGAAAAGTGAAACCTGTAGATTTAATTTTTCTGCAGCTTACATCTGTACTTTTTAAAATTTCTAAACTTCTTTTACCCAAAATAATTTTTAAAATAACGTGGGGGATATGAATGGGGGTATAGAAGCGCCCTCGAATTTTTTTTGCAAGGCTTATTATTAACGCTTTTTGAGCAAGCGGATTGGGCGCTACAGCATTATAGCTATCCTTCATGTGTATATTTTCTATCGCAGCAATGTACATCCTGCAAAGGTCATCTATATGTATCCAACTGATGATTTGCTTTCCTCTGCCAAAGATGGTAGCCACCCCAAAGCGAAGCGGATTTTTAAATTTAGGAAAAGCACCGCCATCATTACTGAATACTATACCAGATCTAAGTTTTACCAGGCGTACCCCATAGTCTTCTACCGGCTTCACAGAGGCTTCCCAAAGTACACAAGTCTCACCAAGAAAATTACTTGAAGGTAAATCGTCTTCAATGAAGGGACGGCCTGGTGCATTATCATCATCATCTGAGCCATACCATCCAATAGCTGATGCAGATACCATGCATTTTACCTGATGCCTGTTCTTTCTTAATACCGAAAGAATCAATGCTGCACTTGCTGTACGGCTTTCAGCAATGATTTTTTTGTATTCTGCAGTCCATTTTTTATCCATCACTCCTGCACCTGCAAGGTGTATTATGCAATCGCAGGTATTCACCTGGGCTTCATCTATGATGCCTTCCTTCACATTCCAATAACTATAGGTAATGCCCGGGTTGTCCGATTTCTTTTTTTTATCTCGTGTTAAAATAATCACCTGATAATTTCTTTCTAATAAATGCCTTGTTAAATTTGTACCGATAAGGCCTGTACCACCTGATATTAGAACTGTGGGCATAATTATTAATCGTAAATTAGATAGAACGTAAATTTAATGGATATCTGTTAACTCCTTTTGAAGAAATTCTATTTTAGTTTGCGTACGGTTTTTATATTTGGGTAGCAGATACCCCCTAATCCTTTTTTTAAAAGCATTTCTAATGAAATATATTTTATTGGTTTTTGTTTGGTTAAGTTTTTCCGGCAAGAGTTTGGGCCAGCAAATAACCTATAGCGAAGCCGAAGCCAACGATTTGCGTTCACTCAATTTTGAGATTATTGGAAAGATTGATCAACATTTTTTGATCTATAAAAATATCCGCAATGATAATTATATCAGTGTGCTGGATGCCAAAATGAATCAGGTGAATAAAACCTACCTGAGTTTTATGCCCGACAAAACACTCAATGTAGATTTTGTGGTCTATCCTGATTTTGCATGGCTTATTTATCAATATCAGCGAAAAAACATTGTTCATTGCATGGCTGTAAAAATTAATGGTGACGGGAAACTGATGACCGATCCCTTTGAACTGGATACCACTTCCATCTCCTTTTTTGCTAATAATAAAATATACAGTACTATTAAAAGTGAGGATAAGAGTAAAATACTGGTGTATAAAATTCAAAAAAAGAATGACCGATATAATTTTACTACCCTTCTTTTCAATGATAGCCTCAAGCTTCAGGAAAAAAAACAAATACTTACCACCTTTGATGATCGTAAAACTATTTTTAGTGATTTTTTTGTAACCAATAAAGGCACGTTTGTATTTACCAGAGCCAATAAGTCGGCTTCACGCGATTTTATAGATCAATTAGATCTCGTAACCAAAACAGTAGGGCAGGATAGCTTTACCCTTACACCATTCAGCCTTGATGGGAACCTGCTCGATGAAATAAAATTAAAAGTGGATAATCAAAATGGAAATTACCTAATCAATTCTTTTTACTACGCCAAGCGCAGAGGTAATGTAGAAGGATTATACACAGCAGTTTTTAGCGAAACGGACAACGCCCTTTCTGTGCAGCGATTTTTGCCTTTAGGTGATTCTTTAAGGGCTGGCGTAAAAACTGATGGCAACAACCGTACAGCATTAAATGATTTTTTTATCAGAGATGTGAACCTTAAGAAAGATGGTGGTTTTATTATTACCGCAGAAGATTTTTACTCACAAGGCCGCAGTAATCCATGGAACAGGTATGATTATTTATATGGCTCACCTTATTATTCGCCCTATTATTATAATTATTATTCCCCATATTCCTATGGTTATTACAATAATCGAGGATTCTATTCTTCACAGGTAAGATACTATTATAATAATCTGTTAGTGCTTAGTTTAAATGCTCATGGCGATATAGAATGGAGTAATGTGATTCGTAAATCGCAATACGATGATGATGATGACAACTATTTATCTTATGCCTTAATGCTCACCGGAGGCCAACTACATTATTTATTCAATGAAGCACAGCGGCGCAATCAAATGCTGAACGATCAAAGTATGGAAGGCAATGGTAAGCTTAACAGAAACCCACCTTTAAGAGGGCTCGACCGTGGCTATGAATTTATGCCGCGATATGGCCATCAGGTAAGCGCCAATGAAATTATTATTCCATGCACTTATAGAAATTATATCGTGTTTGGCAAGATTGAATATTAGGCAAATACTTCAAGGGTTTAAGTAAATTATTATTTGGGGCGCGCATCTTTCGTACTTACCTCATCTTAGTACTGGCTATCGCTGCTATCTTTTTTGCCACGCACTCTGCCAGCGCAAAAAAAAAGGATATTCGCTGCTATCCCGCCGCCCATCGGCTTTACAGGTTATAGTGTGATATATTTTTTATAGTTTATTATTAGGATAGTACTTACTTAGCATTCCTATTGCAATAATACTACAGCACACAAAAAAAATATCTTTAGTGTATTAATATAGCCCACAGTTATAATCCTAATACAGCTATTTGCCTTTTAAATATTTATCCAAAAACTGCTCTTGCTCCCAAAGGGTATGCAATATATTTTCTTTGGCGGCATAGCCGTGGCTTTCCTTTGGCAGCAGTACCATTCTTGCCTGGCCGCCCAGCCCCTTTATGGCCTGAAAATATCTTTCCGTTTGCAAAGTAAAAGTGCCGGGATTATTATCAGCTTCGCCATGAATCAGCAATATGGGTTTCTTCATTTTATCAGCATTCATAAAGGGCGACATTTTATTATACACTTCCGGTACATCCCAATAGTTGCGCTGCTCACTTTGAAAGCCAAAGGGCGTAAGCGTTCTGTTATAGGCGCCACTGCGCGCTATGCCGCAGGCAAAGTCATTGGAGTGAGTTAGTAGATTAGCCGTCATAAATGCGCCATAAGAATGCCCACCCACAGCCACTTTGCTACGATCTATATAGCCTAATTTATCTACTGCGTCTATAGCCGCTCGGCCATTGGCTACTAATTGTTCTATAAAATTATCGTTAGGTTCTTTAGTGCCTTCGCCAATAATTGGGAAAGAGGCATCATCTAATACCACATAGCCTTTGGTAACCCAATATACAAAAGACCCATAATAAGGAAAGGTAAACTGATTGGGGTTTTTATCGTTTTGCCCCGCACTGTTTTTATCTTTAAACTCTGCCGGGTAAGCCCATATCAGCAAAGGCAATTTTTCCTTCTTATTTATATCGTAGCCAACGGGTAAATAGAGGGTGCCCGAAAGATCCACACCATCATTGCGCTTGTAATGAATTACTTCTTTATGTACATTGGCAATGGCCTCAAAGGGGTTTTTATTAAACGTTATTTGTATTGGCGCTATCCTTTTCTTTATATTTCTAAAGTAATAATTGGGGTACTCATTTTTAGATTGTATCATTACCAGCGCTACTCCTGTTTTAAAATCTTCTATAGAAAAGATGTCTTCCTTTTTATCTTTAAATGTGCTTTGGTACAAGCGTTTTGATTTTAAAGTTTTCAGGTTTAGCTCATCTATAAAAGGGAATTGCCCGTCCTTTGTATAACCGTTGCCAATCAAAAACACATTCCCATTTTCTATAGCCAGTGCCTGACGGCCATATTCATTTTTTTTCGTTTCAAAATTTCCCGGATCGCTATAGATATCCTGATAGTTTCGGTCAAAAATAATTTTGGATTCCTGCTCCAGTGCTGCAGGATTGATTAGGTAAGTTTTCATGCTGCGCGTATCATACCAGCTATCTACAAGTATAGCAGTAGTAGCATCGCCCCATATAATACCGCCAAAGCGCTGTGGGGTTTTAGCAATAGAGGCCGGGGCTTTTTCAAATGGCGCATCCCATACAAAAACTTCATCTCTAAAATTAACTTTATTAGCCGGGTCGCCCTTATCTAAAGCCTCTACATAATATAATGAAGCGGGCTTGTCGCTACGCCATGCTACATTCCTTTTGCCGGCAGGTACGGCGCTAAAGCCCTTGGGCATTATTTCAGTGAGTGGAGTTTCATTTACCACTTTTATTTCTTTTCCGGCAAGGTCATATACGGTAGCCTGCTGTGGAAACCTAAATAGCGGTACGATATAAGAATAAGGCCTTTTAATCACTGAGAGCAATATATAATTACCATCCGGCGATATGGATTGGGCGCCGTATATAGCAGCGCTCTTATATAGTTTTTTTTCGCCGGTAATGCTTACATTATAAAGCTCCGATGTTACAAGCGTTTCAAAATTCGTTTCATCCGTTTTATTTTTTAGTAGATCCGGATAGGTTCTGTTTTGCGAAACCTTGCCTTCGGCTACAGAAACAGCCGGCCCTTTGGGCAAATCTTTTTTACTGTCTATTAAAGCAGGCCTGCTTGGCGGTATGGTGCGTACTAGTAAAGTTTTATTATCCTTGTGCCAGCTATACGGAAAGCCCATATTAGCATTCAGGTTGGCATCTGTAAGGCGGGTAGCCGCTGCCGTAGCCACATCTATTACCCAAAGCTCTACGCCGGTAGCGGTAGTATTGGTAAAGGCAATCTTGGTATCATCAGGGCTCCAGCCTATATTAGTAATCCTTGCATTTTCTGGAAGGCTCGATACCTGTGTAGGCTCGGCTTGGCTATCTTTTACCTTTCTTATTTTTAAGTTGTACAGGTAGTTTACACCTGCACCAATATTAGTTACCGGATTAATGCGCAGCCCCGCCAGGCGCATTTCTTCTTCGTTTAAATCATTGAGGGTTTTATAAGCGCTTCTATAAGTAAGCAACATGTAATTTTTCTTGGTATCCATAGATACAGAAGGTGCAGGTTCAAAATCGGCCAATGATAATATGGGCGCTGATGGTTTTTGATAAACCAAATCTTCTTGAGCCAGTACCGGTATGCTAATGGCAAGAAAGAAAAACAAGAGTATAGAATAATTGCGCATAGTGATTAATTTGTTACAAATATAAATTAGTATTGGCAATATAAAGTTTGCTAGAATGTAGTCTGAAATTTCGCTTCTATAGGCTATAGCACAGTGTTTTCACATTTTTTTTTATCCAGACATTCAATGCATAAAGTACAAGTACCTAATGCCATTGTGCCACCAATAGCATGGTATGGATTATTTTTATCCTTACCCGGCACAATCTGTATGCTGCTTAATGTGCATAATTAGAGTGAAACAATATGGAAACTTAATTCTTCAAAATATGGAGCGTAACCAAAATCTAACTTTGCGCACATTGTAAAAATGCTCATCTTTATTTTTACCCTATTGTAAAAATAAAATACCCGATTCAGGATAGCTACTACTCAATTCACGATAGCCCTTATTTTATTGCGAAAAACAGTGAAGATTTGTAGTGCAAAACAGAGCATTATTCTTTTTAAAAATTTATTACCATGCCAAAATCAATTTTAAAAATTTTATTCAGCGCCATTTCTCTCTTTATATTTTCAAAAACGAATGCTCAGGACTGGAACATGAACATAGAAATGTTTTACAGTGATTCTACCGCCATCGTAATTGAAAACAATTATATGCAAGACAAAAATGGTGCAAAAGTTCAGCCGCTATTTGTGCAGATGCCTTTTCCAAAATTTTATTTTGATGTATATGGCCCTCTTATTCGGATATCACTTTTCAGGATGAGCGAATTAATGCGTAACGGCGGATTCAGGCATACTGGGGCTTTTAAAGATACCCTAAAAAAGGATGCTTCTTATTTCAACATTGAAAATTTGGAATACCGTATTTCAAAAAAATCTGCTACGCAAAATGCTTGGGAGCCGGTACGCTCTTCTAAAAAATATATAAGCTCTTATCAAACTGCCGATAGTGTATATAAACGAAATGGCTTGCTGCTTTACACTGACAGTTTGGAAAATGGAGATACAGTGCACATTTATTTTAGAAACGCAACAGATAGCCCGTTTCTGAATATTTGCTTTGTGAAAAAAGACCCTTTGCTATCGCCGCCATTATTGATGTTGCGCAAGGATAACCATCAGCCGGATATTTCAATTGAAAAGTTTGTTCAAAGCACAATTGAAAATTATCAAATAGATAAGTACCAGCCTTTTTATCAATATCGGCCAGGAAGCTCAGATGAATGGTCAGACAGGCTTTTTAAGGATACTAAAATAGCTTTTGTTTTTCGCCCGAGAGTTGATGTTGCAAATGATTCTGCATTTGAATACCGGCTATTAGTAAACGGCCATTCAAATACAGAATGGAAAAAATCGGATAATATTATTTATGCCTATCATTTTCTTCCTGGAAATAGTTATAGAATGGAGGTAAGGTATTCCGATAAGCCTCAATTCATTTATCACTATCAGTTTCATGTTGATGCGCTTTGGTATCAAACAATATGGTTAAAAATTGCTGTTGCTTTTATCATACTTGTTCTGGTATGCTTGTGTTATCTCTTTTTTAGAAACCGGCAAAGAAGAAGAGCATATCAACAACAATTAAGTAGAATGAACTCAATAGCTGCCCAGCTCAATCCACATTTTGTTTTTAATGCGCTGGGCTCTATTCAGGGGCTTTTAAATGCCGGAAATATAGAAAGCGCCAATCATTACCTGTCGGGCTTTGGAAAGCTATTGCGCCATACCCTTAATGATTATGAAAAGGCTACCATTACTTTAGAGCAGGAACTAAAAAATCTTTCCAATTATATTGAGCTGGAGCAATTGCGAAAGCCGTTCAAATTCTTATGGAATATTCCTGATAATTTAAACACTGCTGAAATCAGGATGCTTCCGTTGCTGTTTCAACCCATTATTGAAAATGCAATCAAACACTTTTTCAATGCTGAAAAACCACTGATAATTGAAATGAACTTTTTGACAGAAAAAATGGATATGTTGATTACTATCATGGACAATGGTAGTGGGTTTATTACAAATGAAAGCATTTCAGGCAAAGGATTACCGCTCACAAAATCACGAATAGAACTATTTAACAAAATCTCGAAAAGTAAAAAAATAGGGTATCAAATAGAAAGCAAAAAAGGAGGTACATCGTTTCATTTTAAATTCATAAATTGGCTTAATGAAGATTAATGCGATTATTGTTGAAGATGAATTGAACAACAGAAACAATCTATCCAATTTGCTTAAAAATTATTGTCCGCAAATTGCAGTAGGTGCAGCATGCAGTAATGCTAAAGAAGCGTTGAAAGCGATAAATGAGCTAAAGCCGCAACTTATTTTTCTAGATATCCAAATGCCGGGGAAGAATGCTTTTCAGCTATTGCAAGAGCTTGAGTTTGTCAATTTTGAAATAATATTTATAACCGCATATAGCGAATATGGAATACAGGCTGTAAAATTCTCAGCAATAGATTACTTGCTTAAACCAATAGATATTGAAGAATTAAAAACGGCGATTGACAAGGCTGCTGCTAGGCTTGAAGAAAAGGACGCAAACCGTAAACTTGAAAATTTATTACATTATTTACAGCATTCAGACAAGGCGGAACGCCGAATTGCAATCCACTCACTCAAAGAAACGAGGCTCATTTACATTAAGGATATATTGAGATGCGAAAGCCAGAATACCTACACCTTTTTTTATTTAATAGATGGCGAGAAAATACTTTCCACAATGCCTATTGCGCACTATGAGGAACTGCTGGCAGATTATGGCTTTCTTCGTTGTCACCAATCTCATCTGGTAAATAAAAAATTTGTAAAAAGTTTTGTAAATAAGAATGGCTATTTTTTAATACTGAATGATGGCTCAGATATTACAGTGTCGCGCTTGCGAAAAGATTTTATTAAATCAAACTTGATTGGTAAATAATCCAATCCTTTAATATCAAATTATTCTCTTTTTTATTTTTAACTTCGCACCTTTAGATTTTTTAAGTTCAAAAAAATTGGTTGAAGGGGGCTCGTAGCTACTTTGCCATTTTTTTCAAATTCCTAAAGTAATCCATCCATTGTGACAGGTATTTTTAAAGCCAACAATCCTCTTAATGCCTTTTTACTTTTCGTGTATGGCTTGTTATTAAAAATAGGGTGGTACCTCCAATTCAATCCCAAAGCCGATTTAAAACATCCGGTTTTTAGCAAAGGCCCGGTATATTTTTTTAATAATGTTTTAGATAATCATTCTTTTTTTGTTTTCCTTCTTGCTTATTTGTTGATTTATATTCAGGCTATCACCATTAATAGTTTTATTATCAGCCGGCGAATGATGACCAAGCCTAATTACCTGCCGGCAATGAGCTACCTATTGATCACTTCATTATTTAATGAATGGAATGTAATAAGTGCGCCGCTCATTGCAGGTACACTATTGCTTTGGTCATTTTCGCTCATGGCCCGCACTTATAATAATAAAAGTGGGAAGGGTATTATTTTTAATGCTGGGCTTTTGGTAGGCATTAGCTCTTTTGTGTATTTGCCCGCAGCTACATTTATTTTACTCATTATTTTTTCGTTGCTTATTACGCGGCCGCCAAAAGTGGCAGAGTGGCTGGTGGCTTTTTTAGGGTTCATAATTGCATGGTATTTTTTATTTGCGTGGCTTTTTCTTTCCAACAGGCTTTATTCATTCAGCCTGCCCGGTATCAGGGTAGCCTATCCTGCTATTCTTAACAATACCTGGATTTATATTCGCTTAATAGCGTTGATAGTATTGGGCTTGGCCGGAGGTATATTTATTCAATCATCAGCAGCAAGGCAAGTGGTGCAGGTAAGAAAATTATGGACGCTGGTATTTTTGTATTTTTTATTTGGTGTATTTACTACATTTATCAATCCCGGTTACCATTTGGAGTATTGGATCATAGCATTATTGCCTTTGGCGGCTTTTATTGCTGCTGCATTCTATAATTCAGGCAAATGGATAGCTTTGATTATTCATTGGGTAATAGCCGGCACAGTTATTTATTTTGAGTATTTTATGTGATTGGGCTACTTGTAATAGCTTTGCTTAAAATTTTAAAACTTCTTATTTATGAAATTTGGCGTGGTTATTTTTCCGGGATCTAATTGCGATAGAGATATGATAAGGGCGCTACAGCATGATCTTCAAATGGAGGTAATCACCTTATGGCACAAGGACAAAGATCTTTCTATGTTTTCTACTGAAGATTGTATCGTTTTGCCCGGTGGCTTCAGCTATGGCGATTACCTGCGCTGCGGCGCTATAGCACGCTTTAGCCCTATGATGCAGAGCGTAGTGGCTTTTGCAGGCCGCGGCGGCAAGGTATTGGGGGTGTGCAATGGGTTTCAGATACTTTGCGAAAGCGGATTGCTACCGGGAGTATTATTGCAAAATGCCAATATAAAATTTGTGTGTAAAAATGTGTTTTTAAAAAATGAAACTACAGGTGCGGTACACAAGATTCCGATAGCGCATGGCGAAGGCAGGTATTACATAGGTGAAGATGAGGTAGCAAATCTGGAAAAAAATAATCAGATAGTGTATCGCTATTGTAATGAAAACGGAGAGGTACATATAGATTATGCACCCAATGGCTCGCTAAACGGAATAGCAGGTATATGCAATAAGGCAGGCAATGTAATAGGTATGATGCCGCATCCGGAGCGGGCATGCAATAGCCAGCTTGGGAATGTAGATGGCATCAATATTTTTGAAGAATTATTTTCTTTAAAAGCAGCAGCATCCACTGTATGATTTTGTACTGCCCTTTTAAGAAAAGGGTATAGTAGCCATAGATGAAAAACAGCTAACCTTATGAAAAGAAAACTTTATTTAGTATTAATTTTCACCATAGCATTACGGCTTATTACCACAGGGCAGGATACTACACATAAGCGGCTGCAATACCGCATTGGCATAGGTATTATAGGTATTGGTGGTGGGTGCATTCCTACAGAATATAGCGATAAGAACGGGATATCTGGTAGTTTGGAGTTTGCTATTCAAAAGAAACAATTGTTGTATTCAATAGGGGTTACTTCAGTAGGTGAGTTTAAAACGATATCTACATCCAATGTATCACAATCCGTAGCTGGTATAAATGTAATGATAGGCAAAAAAAAATGTCGGATACCAGAATTTTTACGGCACTGAAAACCGGACTAAGCATGGTAATATTTACCTACCGTGGCGATTTGATTTCCGTAACTCCGGGCATTTTCGGCTATGCCACCTATCAGCGATTAAATAAAGTAACTATCGGATTTCCGTTGGAGGTACAAGCGCTATATGTCGGAGGTAAAAAATATGGCATAGGTGTATCACTTTTTGGAAATATCAATACGGTTAATTCCTTTTATGGTATTACGCTATACCAGCAATTTGGTAGGCTCAAAGGTTAACTGAATAAAAGTATAGTGCAAAAAAAATCCCTTTCCGATGTGGAAAAGGATTTTGCATATTCAATTACAGTTTATTTTACAAAGCTATCTGGCGCTCTACCATCATCTTTCTAAGATTGATGAGGCCATAGCGCATGCGGCCTAAGGCAGTATTAATACTACAGCCGGTAAGCGCTGAAATTTCTTTAAAGCTAAGGTCAGCAAAATGACGCATTACTATTACTTCTTTTTGGTCTTCAGGTAGCAGGTCCAGCATTTTTCTTACGCGCTCATGGCTCTGGCCCTGAATCATTTTTTCTTCTACACCACCTTCTGAAAAATTGAGTACCTCAAAGATGTCATGATCATCACTGGTCTTGATAGATGGGCTTCTCTTTATTTTTCTGAAATGGTCTATGCATGCATTGTGTGCAATACGCATTACCCAGGGTAAAAATTTTCCTTCATCATTGTACCGGCCACCGTTAAGGGTATCAA
The DNA here is from genome assembly GCA_018268075.1 of Bacteroidota bacterium. GTDB lineage: Bacteria > Bacteroidota > Bacteroidia > Chitinophagales > Chitinophagaceae > Ginsengibacter. Next base: position 14,869 of record JAFDXH010000214.1, read on the forward strand.
TTACTTTGATAAACACATCCTGAAAAATATCTTCGGCGAGATACTTGTCTTTTACCAGTAAGTAAATGGAAGTGTAAATCTTGTCTTTGTAGCGGGTAACAAGAGTAGAGATGGCTTGTGTATCTCCTTCGAGATACTGTTGGATCAGTTCATGATCCGGCAGATTGTTCATGGTCTTCATAAACGGTTACGGTTTTTGGTTTAGGATATTGTGTAAGTTCAATTTAAAAGAAAAATTTCAGCGACTTTAAAACCAATTGTTTTTTTTGTCCTCAAATCTTTCAGAAAAATTGAGGGGATAAAAGTAGAAGGAAAAAAATTATTTCCAAATGATTTCTTAACTTTTTTTTCAAATATTAAAAAATAGAGGAATACCACTTTTAAAGGCCGCGCGTAAAATTACTATTCATTATTTTTGCACTCTCGTAATGAATTCAACTAAAAATTCTTCTAAAAAAGATAGCGCGACTACTAAAAGTAAAAATGATATTTTTATCAAAGGTGCCCGTGTACACAATCTTAAAAATATTGATGTCGCCATTCCCCGAAATAAATTTATTGTGGTAACAGGGGTATCTGGTTCGGGCAAAAGCTCTCTTACTATTGATACCTTATTTGCCGAAGGCCAGAGAAGATATGCAGAGAGCCTTAGTGCGTATGCAAGGCAGTTTATGGCGCGCATGAATAAACCTGATGTGGATTATATCAATGGGCTTTGCCCCGCTATTGCTATAGAGCAAAAGGTAACTACCAAAACGCCGCGTTCCACTGTAGGAAGCATGACAGAAATATATGATTACCTGCGACTTTTATTTGCCAGAATCGGAAAAACAATTTCGCCTATTAGTGGGCGTGAGGTAAAAAAAGATGATGTGACGGATGTGGTGGAAATGCTTCGCACCTTGAAGATAAATGATAAGGTACTTTTGATTGTACCATTCAAAGTATCGCCCAACAGGGAGGTTCAGGAAGAGTTAAATATTCTTATGCAGAAAGGATTTTCACGTCTGTATGTTGATAATAAAATAGTGCGTATAGAGGAATTACAGGAAATGAATAATAAGAATGTGCAAGAGCTGATAGGGCATAGTTCCAGCTATGTACTAATAGACCGCCTGGTGGTAAAAGATTTTGATGAGGAAGAATTACACAGGATTGCCGATTCTGTCAATACTGCTTTTTATGAAGGCGAGGGTGAATTGATGGTTGAAATTAATGGAGATAAACTGGTACACTTTTCCAATAAGTTTGAGTTGGATGGCTTGCGCTTTGAAGAACCTGTACCTAATTTATTCTCATTCAACAACCCCTTTGGTGCCTGCCCCGTTTGCGGCGGGTTCTCATTAATACTTGGTATTGATCCAGACCTCGTAATCCCTGATAAGAGATTGAGTATTTATGAAAATGCAATTGCACCGTGGCGAGGAGATAAGCTGGGGCTTTGGAAAGAAAAGTTAATCAAAGCTGCACGGCATTTCGATTTTCCTATACACAAGCCAATAATAGACCTTACCACTGCACAGTATGATCTTTTGTGGACAGGCAATGAATATTTTAGTGGCCTCAATGATTTTTTTAAAGAGGTAGAGCAGAATCTATATAAAATTCAGTATAGAGTTTTATTAAGCCGCTACCGGGGGCGTACAATATGTACTGAGTGCCACGGATACAGGCTGAGAAAGGAGGCATTGTACGTAAAGATTAATCACACCCATATAGGTGAGCTGGGTGAAATGCCGGTAAGAGATCTGGAAAAATGGTTTACAGAATTAAAACTTTCAACTCAGGATAAATCTATAGCCAAGAGGGTACTAACAGAGATCAATACACGATTGAGTATTTTAAAAAAGGTAGGCCTTGGGTATCTTACATTAAACAGGCTGGCTAATTCCTTAAGTGGCGGCGAAAGCCAGCGTATTCAACTCACTCGTAGCCTGGGTAGCAATCTTACCGATTCATTATATATTTTAGATGAGCCCTCTATAGGGCTTCATGCGCGCGATACGGAAAACCTGATTGGAGTATTGAAAGAACTGCAATCTTTGGGCAATACAGTAGTAGTGGTGGAGCATGATGAAATGATGATGCGGCAGGCAGATCATATAATAGATATGGGGCCGCTTGCCAGCCACCTTGGTGGCGAAGTAATAGCCGAAGGAAATTATGATGAAATAATAGCAAACCCCGACAGCCTTACAGGCAAATACTTGAATGGAACTCTGAAAATTGAGCCGCCCAAGGTAGTGCGTAGTTGGAACGAATCCATTACAGTAAATGGCGCACGGCAAAATAATTTAAAAAATATTGATGTCGTTTTTCCGATGAAGGTGCTCTGTGTGGTAAGCGGTGTAAGTGGTAGTGGTAAGACTACGCTGGTAAAGCAAATACTTTATCCGGCCCTCAGGAAACTAAAAGGTGAGTTTGCGGAAAAGGTGGGATTGAGCAAAGGGATAAGTGGTGATCTTGATGAAATAAGCCAGGTGGAAATGATAGACCAAAATCCTATTGGGAAATCTTCGCGAAGTAATCCGGTAACTTATATAAAAGCGTATGATGATATCCGTGAGTTGTTCAGCCAGCAGCCACTTAGCAAAATTCGTGGGTATCAGCCAAAGTATTTTTCTTTTAATGTAGATGGTGGCCGGTGCGATGCCTGCAAGGGCGAAGGTGAGCAGGTAGTAGAGATGCAGTTTCTGGCAGATGTACACCTCGTATGCGATGTATGTGGCGGCAAAAGATTCAAGCAAGAAGTGCTAGAGGTGCAATTTCATAACAAAAACATTTTTGACATACTGGAGATGAGTGTGGATGAAGCAATTCATTTCTTTGCGGAGCATGCCGGGGAAGGAAAGAAAAGAGATGTATATGCTGAAAGCGTAGCAAAAAAAATACAACCTCTGAGCGATGTGGGGTTGGGTTATGTAAAGCTGGGCCAATCGTCTGACACCCTTTCGGGTGGAGAAGCACAAAGGGTAAAATTAGCTTCCTTTTTGGGCAAAGGTAAAGGGGCGGGCAAATTGTTGTTTATTTTTGATGAACCGACTACGGGGTTGCACTTTCATGATATTAAAAAATTATTAAGTTCTTTTAATGCCCTGATAGAGCAGGGGCATTCTATTATAGTGATAGAGCATAATACCGATGTAATCAAATCTGCTGATTGGGTAATAGACCTTGGCCCCGGAGCCGGCGATGAAGGTGGTAACCTTGTATATGCAGGCGTACCCAAGGGGTTAAAAAAGGTAAAAGAAAGTTTTACTGGAAAATATTTGTGAGCATCTACCTGTGCACCTTGCTTATCTCAGCCTGTTGCTATCTCTAATTAATTTGCTATCTCTATAAATGCCCTGTGCTGCCATGATTAAAAAAACTATAATTAAAATATGTAAGGCAGACCAAATACTAAAGTTTCCCTGGGTGAATTTTTTTGTTTCGCGGATATATAAATAAATGATTAGAAATTCAACTAAAACAGCTGCCAATATAATCCTCATTTGAATACTGCGATGCTTAAACAGGAATATATTGATCAAGATACCTGTACCTAAGGCACTGGTGAGTATTAACAATATAAAATTATCTGTAGCCCGGAGTGAGTGGTAAGCGCCGTCAGTAGCAACGGCAGGCGCTAACTCAGTTACATTTTGTAATGCCAGAGTGCCGCTATAAAACGAAAATTTAATGGTAAGAAAAACTGCAATTGCGGCCAATATCATCCATAATGTTTGAGTACGTTGTATCATGCGCTTGTATTTGTGGTAAACAGATTTTTAATAAACATTTTTTTATTGCATAACAAAAATATTATAAAAATGATTAACTGAACCTTTTAGAAGTGTAGTACCTTTTTTTAAAAGTGCACCTGCATCAGAAATAATCCATGCGCCGGTACCGAAAAGTCGGCATTCCGGTTATCCTTTTCTGCTATTATTTTCCTAAAGTCATCTAAGTTGATTATTTCCCGGCCCACCTTGAGCATGGTGCCTACCAGGCCTTTTACCATACCGCGCAAAAATCTGTTGCCCCTGACTTTGTAGATTAATAAACCGTGTTCCCTTACCCAATGGCTTTCATAAATATTACAATTAAAATTATGTACCTGCGTATTTTTTTTGCTAAAGGTGCTAAAATCTTTATATTCTTTAAGGCAATTGGCTGCTTCATTTAAGCGCGTTTCATTGAGGGTATAGGGGTAAAAAAAAGCAGTCTCTTTTTTAAACGGATCCTTCTTTGAATAAATAAAATAGTGGTACTCTCTGGAAATGGCATCGAAGCGGCAATGAAAAGTATCCGATTTTGCAGAAATACTTTTAATTACTATATCATCAGGCAGGATTGCATTGAGATGATAGGCGTCTCTGTCTTGTATGTGTATGGATTCAGGTAGGTCCACATGAAAAAAATTTTGCAACGCATGTACTCCTGCATCGGTACGGGAAGAGCCAGTAAGCTCAAATGATTGCTTATAAAAAATCAACATCGCTTTCTCTACTTCTGCCTGTACAGTGTTGGCGTTCTTTTGAATTTGAAAACCTGAAAATGAAGAACCCTTATAAGCTACTTCCAGTAAGTATCTCGGCATAAGTTTATTTATGAATCATTGCTTTAAAGCGGTTGATATAATATTCGTCTTTTAATTGTTCGAGTAATGAAGCATACTGGCCACTATCTGAAGTAAAAGGATAGGCAGCATCAAAAAATTTATATTTGCCCTCATCGTCTAAAAAGAGAAAGGAAAGATTTTTTATTTGTTCTGTGGTAAAGCACCTGCTCTTAAAAAATTTTTTAGCGGCTGTTATCATGGCATCTGTATTATTTTCTGCAGCCATCTTCTTTCTCAGTTTTAAAAAATCATTGTCGGTGGCAAAGGCTTTACAATCTGAGTTTTCTGAAATCTTGGATTCGGTTATTGGATGATCATTATTTTCTTTGGCATTATTTATTTCCGGCGTTCTTACTACCACAGTAGATTTTGGTTGCACGATATTCTTTTCATTGTGTACAGAATCAGATGATTTTTTAGAAGATTCTTTTATATAAATATTTTTATCAGGTGCTTTTACAATTGTTGGCGTAATAGTTAATGTGGTATCGTTGTTAGTTTTCTTTTCTGGTTCGTAAACGATTACAGCCTGAGGCGTGGGTTCTACAGCTTTGGGCACTGCCACTTTTTTATCTGATATGGGTAAGAATAGGCGGATGGTATCTTTCTTTCCATTAGTTTCTACAGTATAGACCATATCCATTCCATCGGCTTCCTTCATCCCCATTATTTTTTTTATGGAAGAAGGTGTTGGAGAAGTGGATATGATTGATTCATTTTTTACGGTTTCAGTTTTAGCATTTGAATCGGAGGCAGGTTCAGTTTTTACAACTTGTGGTTGGGTATCTATATTGGTTACGGTATCCATTTTTACTGCCGTAGGTGGAGGTGGTAATTTATTGCTTTGTAAGATAGATGAATCGTGTACTACATTGGCTAGCATTTGAGAAAAAGCATTATTGTCTTTCGGCGCTTCCTGTTGCGTTGCTACAAATACGTCACTTCCTGCATTTTTTATCAATGATAGGCTTTGCAGGTCAAATAAAGCATAATCATTTTCATCAAAATTCTTTATTAAAAACCCTTTATTGGCATTGCCCACATTTACCTTAAATTTTTGTTCAGGTTTGTTGCTCTTGGGAAAGCCTATAAAAAAAGTCTGATCCTCGACTTGAAGATTTGGTAAAATAATATATCCTGCACTGGATGAACTCAAGATATTGTTATTCAGTTTTACATAAAATGGTTGATTATTCTCTGTTTGCAAATAGATAAAATGCTTCTCCTGTGCGCTCAACGATAGGAAGGCAAGGGAGAAAACTATTAACAAAAAGAGCCGGTTGAATTTTTGCAAGCAAGACATTTGAAAGACCGTTTAAAATAATAGGCAATTCTATTTCCTTTCAAAGATATGGTATCGCCCAAAAATGAGGCTTGTAATTATGTTCAAATTATGTTTAAGTTATGTTCATAAGTAAATTTTGATTCTGCAAAGCACTCACGATACCTTTGTTTTAAATCCCTAAAAATGAAAAGAATTTTATTTCCAATTTTACTTTTTTTGTTTTCTTCTATCGCCTTTGCTCAGGAGACTACCTCTGAAATTCAGGGTACTGTAACGGATGAAAACAACAACCCCTTGTCTGGCGCTACTATTGTAGCAGTACATACCCCTACCGGAACAAAATATACTACCACTACCAGAAAGGAGGGCCGGTATAATTTGGCCAACCTTAAAGTGGGCGGGCCCTATACAATTACGGTTTCGTTTGTTGGATACAAAACAGAAGCGCAGGACAATGTAACCTTGTTGTTAGGGCAAGTATTCAATGGCGATGTAAAGATGAGGCCCGAAAGTAAGGAGCTACAGCAGGTGGTAATTACCTCCAGGCTCGATCGTGTGTTTAATAACAGCCATACAGGTAGTCAGGAAGTAGTGAGCCGTGCACAGCTTGAGCGCTTGCCTACAATAAATCGAAGCTTTCAGGATTTTACAAGGCTTACCCCTTCTGCTAATGGTCAAAGCACCGTATCGTCCAGCCCATCACAAAGCCTTGGTGGCAGAAATGGACTGTATAATAATATCACGGTAGATGGCGCTAACTTTAATAATGTATTTGGATTGGCAGGGTCACTTGGTGGCCAGACTAATTCTCAGCCTATCAGCCTGGATGCCATTGAGCAGATTCAGGTAAGCATTTCGCCTTACGATGTGAAGCAGGGTGGATTTTCGGGTGCAGGTGTAAATTCAGTAACGAGGAGTGGAACCAATCAATTCAAAGGTTCTGTATATACCTACCTGAGAAGCCCGGATTTGCAGGGATATAACGTGAATACCAAAACGATTCCAAAGCCCTCATTTAAATATAACCAACGAGGGGCAACAATAGGAGGCCCTATAATAAAAGACAAAGTTTTCTTTTTTATAAGCGGCGAGCAGGAAAGAATAACCCAGCCGGCAACTACATTGACTGCAATAAAGCCGGGACAAACAGCAGTGCCAGGTGTTACTTCTCAAGCAGTAGCAGATACGCTTGATGCAATAAAAGCTTTTCTTATTTCCAAATTTGGCTATGACCCAGGTAAATACCAAGATTATAATTACCGTACCCAAAGCGATAAAATTACAGCAAGGGTAGATTGGAATATCAACGACAAAAATACCTTTACAATCAAATACAATTATTTAAAATCATTAAGAGATATTGTACCAAGTAATAGTGGCGCTATTGGAAGCCGCCAGCCAAGCAACTTTGGGCTTCCATTTAGTGGTGCAGGATATACTATCAATAACAACTTTAATATATTCATAGCTGAACTAAATACCCGAATTAACAACAGATCAAACAATAAGTTGCAGGTAGGTTATTCTCAGTTGCGTGATTTCCGCTCTTCATTGGCTTCAGGAAATTTTCCATTAGTAGATATCCTTAATGGTAGTGGCCAAACCTATACCAGTTTCGGTTATGAGCCTTTCACTTATAATAATTTACTCAGTACTAATATTTTTCAGTTTTCTGATATCTACACTTATTATACCGGAAAACATGAACTAACCTTTGGTACGCAAAATTATTTTAAAGACTTTAAAAACGGATTTGCACCTAATTATGAAGGATTGTATGTGTTTAATAATCTTACCGATTTTTATAATAGTGTAAATAATGGCGCGGCTACTGCAAGAAGTTACTCACTCTCGTATGCATTAACGAAGGATGGATCTTTCCCATTTGCCAAAGTAGGAGCTACTGAGTTAGGCTTTTTTGGACAAGACAAATGGAGCTTAAAGAAAAACTTTACACTAACAGTAGGATTAAGGGTAGATGCACCAATCTATAAAAATAGTTTTTCAACAAATCCTGTTGTTCCTACGTTGACATTTAGAGATAATCTACATTATGATGTAGGCCAGAAGCCTGGAACCAATTTATTAATTTCACCAAGGCTTGGTTTTAACTGGGATGTTTTCAATAATCAAAAAACGCAAATAAGGGGAGGTATTGGTTCATTTGCCGGAGCACCACCATTTGTTTACATTAGTAATCAGGCAAGTAACAATGGTGTACAATTCGGCTCAATTTCTAATACCATTAACCCAGGCACAGGATTGCCTTATGTATTCAGTAAAGACATCAATGCATACCGGCCTTCAGCTACTGCTGCTAATACTTCGTATAACTTGGTATTTACTGATAAGCATTTTAAATATCCTCAGGTTTTAAAAACAAGTATAGCTGTAGATCAGAAGTTGCCGGGTAATATTATCATGACTGCAGAATTAGTTTATAATAAAGAAATAAATGCAATCAATTTTGAAAATGTAAACCTACCCTCTACAGGAATTCCTCTGGCAGGCCCCGACAACAGAATAAGATTTTCTTCTACAAAAATAAATGCAGGAACGGGTGGCGCTACAGTGAATAACCCCAACATTACCAATGCCATTCTCATGAAAGATTATTCTAAGGGATATTCTTATATCGCAACATTTCAACTGCAAAAAACCTTCAGAAATTTTTATACCAGCGTAGCATATACCAATAGTAGAGCAAGGAGTATAAATGATGGAGGATCAATAGCCGCCGGTAACTGGAGAGACAGGCCTGTGAGTAACGACCCCAATGCCCCAGAGGTCGGATTTTCCAACTACTATATGCCTAATAGAGTAATAGCCCAGTTGTCTTACAGAAAGGAATATGCTAAATACTTTGCTACATCCTTCGGCCTTATTTTCGAAGCCGCACCTGCAGGTGTTGGGTCATACACTTATCAAGGCGATTTGAATAATGATGGTACAGGCGGTAATAACGATTTGATGTATATTCCAAGAAGCCAAAGTGAAATTGTTTTAGTGCCTGTGAATACCGGCGGTGGTGGTGCTATTACTGATACTAGAACTGCTTCCGTTATTTGGAATCAACTGAATAATTTTATCTCTCAGGATAGATACTTGAGCAGGCACAGAGGCCAAGTAGCAGAGCGAAATGCAGCGGTGCTTCCCTATTTTAAGCATCTTGACCTAAATATCACTCAAGATTTTTATGTAAAATCAGGAAAGGACAAACATACCCTCCGGGTAACATTTGATATAATAAACCTGGGCAACTTTCTGAACCGTAACTGGGGAGTGGCCAAGACATGGGCTACCCCTTTTAATACCAGCGCCAATGCAGCCAGCTTCCTCAAATTTGAAGGATTAGTTACTGATCCAACTGATCCCAATATCGGGAAACCTCGTTTTTCATTCCCGTATCAAGATGCAGCAAACCAGATACCTTATGTAAATAGTTATCAGGATAATACTATTATCTTTTCCAGATGGCAGGGGCAAATTGGAATAAGATATCTTTTCAATTAGTATTGTTATAGAAACGTATCAATTAAAAAAGCTTGCATTTTTGCAGGCTTTTTTAATTTCTGTATAGATTATTAAAATTATACCGGTTGTTCATTTCACGCTTAAGCCAATGGCCAAATGCCATTAAAAAAAAATAGCAACTCTTTAAGTATTAGACTTTTAATTTTGCTACACTTAAAAATTATTTATGAAAAAAATTTATTTGATTGGATTATTTCTTTTTGCGGCGACTTCACTTTTCGCACAAGATGAAAATGATGCTTCTCATGATGCTGATACAGCATGGAAAACAGAATACAGGGGCGCTTACCCAAAGATCAATGATCTTGTTCATACTAAGCTGGATGTGCGGTTTGACTATGCCAAGCAATGGATGTATGGCAAGGAGTGGGTAACACTTCAGCCTCATTTTTATCCTACAGATTCCTTAACGCTGGATGCCAAAGGTATTGAAGTAAAGGAGTTAGCAGTAATAAAAGGCAGTTCCAAAATTCCGCTTAAGTACAATAATGATGGAATGCACCTTAGGATTACCTTAGACAAGTTGTACAAAGCAGGTGAAAAATATACTTTATACATTGATTATATTTCTAAGCCTAACGAATTAAAAGTGCATGGCAGTGCAGCTATTACAGATGCCAAAGGATTGTATTTTATAAATCCGTTGGGTAAAGATGAAGGCCCTACGCAAATATGGACTCAAGGCGAAACAGAAGCGAATAGCGCATGGTTTCCTACAATAGACAAGCCTGACCAGAAAACAACACAGGAAATCATCATGACTGTACCTGCCAAATATGTAACACTAAGCAATGGCCTGATGACCAGCTCAAAAAAGAATACTGATGGCACACGTACCGATACCTGGAAAATGGACTTGCCCAATGCACCTTATTTATTTTTTATGGGAGTAGGCGATTATGCCATTGTAAAAGACCATCATAATAAATTACCGGTTAATTATTATGTAGAAAAACAATATGAGCCCGTAGCAAAAAAAATATTTGGAGAAACACCTGCTATGATAGGCTTTTATGAAAAAATTACAGGGGTGCCTTATGCATGGCCAAAGTACGACCAGATCGTTGGCCGTGATTATGTAAGTGGGGCAATGGAAAATACCACAGCCACTTTGCATCAGGAAAGCGCCTACCAGAATGCCCGCCAATTAGTAGATGGTAATGGATGGGAAAATACAATCGCACATGAATTATTTCATCATTGGTTTGGCGACTTAGTTACCTGTGAAAGTTGGAGTAATATTACGCTGAATGAATCTTTTGCCAACTATAGTGAAACACTCTGGAATGAATTCAGATACGGTAAAGATGCCGGTGATATGACGAACTTTGAAGACATGCAAGGTTACCTAATGAGTGGAAGCAGTGATAAGGACCTCGTGAGATATTATTATAAAGACAAAGAAGATGTATTTGATGCAGTAAGCTATAACAAAGGAGGAAGAATATTAAATATGCTGAGAAATTATGTAGGGGATTCTGCATTTTTTAAGTCGCTTCACAAATACCTTGAAACCAACAAATTTAAATCGGCAGAGGTAGCACAATTAAGATTGGCATTTGAAGATGTAACCGGGCAGGACCTTCATTGGTTTTGGAATCAATGGTATTATGGAAGTGGCGAGCCGTCTCTTACAATCAACTATGATTATCAGCCAGGCAGAGCCAGAGTAGTAGTAGAGCAAACTCAAAAAACTGGTAAAATATTTAAACTTCCAATAGCTATAGACGTTTACCATGGGGCAACAAAACTTCGATATAAGGTTTGGTTACAAAATGCAGCAGACACTTTTTATTTTGCGACAGCTACCCAACCTACTCTCATCAATGTAGATGCCGATAAGGTATTGCTTGCTCTTAAAAAGGATAATAAATCAACAGAGGAGTTTGAACAACAATACAAATACGCCGGCTTGTACCTCGATAGAAGAGAAGCACTGGATTATTTTGCAAAAAATAAATTGAGCAATCTGGCAATGGGCTTGAATGATAAGTTTTGGGATTTAAGATTGTTTACCCTTACAAAACTGGGGCAATCAACAGCCTACACTGTTCCTTCGGTATTAAGTACAATTGAAAAAATGGCTGAAAAGGATCCTAACAAAAAGGTACAGGCTGAAGCGATTTCCATTTTGGCAAAAACAAAAGATGCACAATACAAGCCAATATTTGCAAAATTTGTAAATGATTCTTCTTATTCTGTATCTGGTGCATCATTAGAGGGCCTTGCCAATCTGGATCAGGCAGATGCATATAGCCTGGCAAAGAAATATAGTAGTGATGCAAAAGGTACTTTGGCTCAGGTAGTTTCAAAAATTATTTTTGCCAATGCTACAGTTGAAGATTTTGATGTGTTGTATAATATGTACAAAAACAGCCCACTGAGTCAGTCAAAAATCCAGCAGGCCATGGCATTTGCTACCTATCTTTCTAAGGTAAAAGATACTTCAAACGTGCGAAAAGGGGTGGATGAAATAATGAAATTGCGCAATGCCATCCCTGAGCAATACCGGTCTTACATAGATCCCGGATTTAAACGGGCTTTTGAAAAAATTGGGGCAGCGCAGAAGGAAGCCGGCAATGCTGATGTTGCAAATTATGTAGAAGG
>JAFDXH010000215.1 GCA_018268075.1 Bacteroidota bacterium
ACACATTTTTGGTGCATATTGAGATAGAAGTTATAAGGCCACCCTACCGGCAATATATAAAACCTTTAATACGGTAAATATTATGGCACATTCATTATCAAAATTGTATGTACATATTATTTTTCACACCAAATACAATCAGAATATAATTGGTGCAGATGTAGAGGAGGAATTATTTGCCTACATCGGTGGAATTATTAATGCTAATCAATCGCAATCAATAAAAATAAATGGAATAGAAAACCATATTCATATTTTGGCAGTAATGCCTAAAAATATAGCCTTAGCCAAATTTGTAGAAGAGATAAAAAGAAATAGCAGCCGTTGGATGAAAACCAAAGGAAAACAATACCGAAATTTTGCATGGCAGGGTGGCTACGCAGGGTTTTCTGTTAGTCAATCTGTAGTAGAACGCGTTAAAAAATATATAGAAAACCAAAAGGCGCATCACAAAAAACAGACATTTAAAGTGGAATACAAAAAATTTTTAAAGAAACACCAAATAGAATATGATGAGAAATATTTATGGACAGAGTAAGGGTATATATATGCCTTTCAGGCAAGGTTGGAATTATTAAGATTTTGGCAGGTTGATAATCTTTTTACGCATTATACAATTGAATAAATTAACACTGGAAATGCCCGAAAGGCTGAAAGCCTTATATATAAAGGGAAAAAATCCCAATGGCAACGCCTATGAAATTAGGAACGCCCTGAAAGGGCAATATTTTTTTGAGGAAAATATGTTGCTACCCTTTGGGCAAAATTATTCTGCCTAAATTTCTATTTTAACAGTTTTTGTATTTCCATCCTTCATCATTCCTGTTAATTTAGCATTTATGCTTTTCTTTCAACATGTAGAATTTCTTTGGGCTTTAGTATTATTGCCGGTGCTGGTAATTTTATTTATCAATATAGTAAAGTGGAAAAGAAAAACGGCAAAAAAATTGGGTAATCCTGCTTTAATAAAAATGCTGATGGCAAACTATTCCCCATCCAGATTTTTTTTAAAATTTTTATTAATAGTATGTGCTGCGGCATTATCAGTTGTGGGATTAGCAGGGTTGGTAACACCTGACAAAAATCAAAAAGTGCATCGCAAAGGCATAGACCTCGTAATTGCATTAGATGTAAGTAAAAGTATGCTGGCAAACGATATTAAGCCGGATAGGCTAGAGCGGGCCAAACAAGTTATTTCGCGCATTATAGACCAATCAACAGATGATAGAATAGGGTTGGTTTTGTTTGCCGGTCGTGCTTATTTGCAAATGCCACTAACGATAGATCACGGGGCTGCTAAATTGTATCTTTCTGCAGCCTCACCAGACGATGTGCCCACGCAGGGAACTGTAATAAGTCAGGCATTGAAAATGAGTTATGCAGCATTTAACCCTAATGATAAAACCTTCAAGTCTGTATTGCTGATCAGCGATGGTGAAGATCATGATGAAGAAGCACTCAGCACAGCCAAAGAGCTTGGTAAGGCGGGTGTGATGATCAATACAATCGGTATAGGCTCACCGGATGGAGCGCCAATAATGGATGAACAAACAGGTACTTATAAAACTGATAATAAAGGCCAGATGGTAATTAGCAAGCTAAATGAAAAAGAACTAACTGATATCGCCCACGCGGCAAATGGTACCTATCAACTATACACTAGTACTGATCAGGTAGCAACTAACCTTACTTCGGCATTAAAAAATATCGGGACAAAGGAAGCCGGAAGTGTAAGTTCCTACTCATCATTCAAGCAATATTTTCAATATTTTATTAGTGTCGCTTTATTTTTGTTATTGATTGAATTTTTTATTTCAGAAAGGAAAAAAAGTAGAATAGCTGTTTTAGTTTCTCTAATAATTTTTATGTTGCCTAATAATATATTGACCGCACAAAATGCAAAAAAATATATAACCAAAGGGAATGAAGCGTATAAAGCCAACAACCTTGATGAAGCAGAATCTGAATATCGTGAGGCGGCAAAAAATGAAAATGTGAAGGTGACAGCAGATTATAACCTAGGAAATGTTTTGTACAAAAAGAATAAACTGGAAGATGCTGTAAGCGCCTACAATGCTGCTATAGCTGGTACGAATGATAATGTTACAAAACAAAATGCCTACTATAACAAGGGTGTGGCTTATCAAAAAGCAAATAAATTACCAGAATGTATTACTGCTTATAAAAATGCGCTGCTACTGAACCCTAGTGATGAAGAGGCGCGGCAAAATTTGCAACGAGCACTGAGGCAGCAACAACAGCAGCAAAGGCAACAACAGCCAAAGAAGGATGATAAGGATCAGGAGAAAAAGCAAAATCAGGATAAGGATCAGAATAAGAAGACCCAGCCTCAAGATCAGCAGCCAAAACCACAGCCTTCTAAATTGTCGAAGCAAGATGCTGATGAAAAATTAAAATCGCTAGAAGAAAAGGAGAAGGCACTCCAGGACAAACTGCATAAAGTAAAAGGCGTGGCGCCTGATAAACCGGAGAAAGATTGGTGATGTACCAAAATGAAAATTGAAAAAGTGTACGATTGGAGGCGCCATGCGTGAGGGATAGAAGCGAAAAGCCCGCAAACGAAACGAAGTGTAGTGCGTACTTGTAGCGGATAGCCCGGCCGTAAGGCACGCCCATATTTTTTCTTTTTATCCCGTGGCATAAAACGTAAATTTGCATTTTATTTTATTACATGGAACTATATGCGCAATCGCTTACTGAATACAAGAGGCTTCCTACATTGGAGGTGCAGGTGGGCGATTTAAAAATAGGAAATTTTAATCCTATACTGATACAAACGATGACTACCACTGATACGATGGACACTGCGGCTACAGTGGCGGAGAGCATCAGGTGTATTAATGCCGGTGCGCAGTTGGTACGCATAACGGCACCTTCGAAAAAAGAAGCAGAAAATTTATTGAATATAAAAAATGAATTGAGGCGCAGGGGCTATAACACTCCACTGGTAGCTGATATACATTTTACCCCAAATGCTGCTGAAATAGCTGCGCGAATAGTAGAAAAGGTGCGAGTGAACCCGGGCAACTATGTGGATAAGAAAAAATTTGAACTGATAGAATATTCTGATGCTGATTATGTAGAAGAGATAGAAAGAATTCAAAATAGATTTACACCGCTAATAAAAATATGCAAGGAGTATGGCACCGCTATGCGCATAGGCACCAATCATGGTTCGCTGAGCGATCGCATTATGAGCCGCTATGGCGATACGGCTATAGGTATGGTAGAAAGTGCGATGGAGTTTTTGAGAATAGCAGAGGGTGAAAACTATCGCAACATAGTGCTGAGTATGAAGAGCAGCAATCCGATAGTGATGGTAGAGGCCTATAGGCTCTTAATAAAAACAATGCAGGACGAATTGGGGCATTGCTACCCGCTGCACTTGGGTGTAACGGAAGCGGGTGATGGTGAAGATGGAAGAATAAAATCGGCTATTGGTATAGGTAGCCTGCTGGAGGATGGTATAGGCGATACGATACGGGTGTCGCTTACGGAAGACCCCGAGCTGGAACTGCCCGTATGTGCCAATATAATAAAAAGGTATGGCGCTGCACCTATGGCTGCCCTGCCTGCTATACCGGCACAAATGCTGAAAAACCTGAACATAACGGATAGGCATATACGAAATACATTTCCGGTACAAAACGTGGGCGGCAAAAATGTACCCGTGGTGATAGCCGGGCTGAGTAGCCTGAGTAAAATAGCGCATGCCGACTTAAAGCCGATGGGCTATATATACGATGCAGCTCTTGATAAATGGAAGATAGGCGATATGGCTGCGGACTTTGCCTATACTGGAAATACGAAGGTGGATTTTGCCCTGCCGGGTACGTTAAAGTTAATAACGGATGTAGCATCTTGGGTGAATGATGGGAATAGAAAATGCTTTCCGCTATTGAATGTAGCTCAATACATGAACGATGCTGTGAATCGCTCACCGCTATTGAATTTTGTAAATGTGGACTTGTATGCACCTGAGGTATCTGAAGTGGATAAGAAAAATTTATTAAAAAAATTGAGCCACGATTATACCTCTGTAATATGCCTGCAATCTGCTAACGCAAATGCTGTGCAAAGTATCAGGCGGATGTGCCTCGAATTTATAGAGAATGATATTAGCAATCCGGTAATATTATTTTGTAATAGCGAAAAGATGAATTTAGAAGAATCGCTTATTCACTTTGCGATAGAAACCGGCTCATTATTAATAGATGGTTTTGGAAATGGTATCTGGCTCAATGATGGAGTAACTGATAAGACTGTATTAAACTCAATAGCCTTTGGGATTCTTCAGGCATCGCGGGCGCGCATATCTAAAACTGAGTATATAAGCTGCCCAAGCTGTGGCCGCACACTTTTTGACCTGCAGGAAACTACTGCAAAAATAAGAGCTGTAACCAATCACCTAAAGGGTGTGAAGATAGCTATAATGGGATGTATAGTAAATGGCCCTGGAGAAATGGCCGATGCAGATTTTGGCTATGTAGGTAGCGGCCCCGGCAAGATTACTTTGTACAAGGGTAAGGAAGTAGTGAAGCGAAATGTGCCGGCTGAAGTGGCAGTGCAGGAACTGATAGAACTGCTTAAGGAAAATAAAGCGTGGGTGGAGCCAGAGGTATTGGTGTAAATGTGCAGCTATGGGTTATGAATTATAAGCTTTGAGCTATGAGTTGTGACTTTAATAAAATACAAGCGTAGTAATATTTTTTAATCCTTTTCCGCAAAAATTTTTAAACATTAGATTTGAAAACAGATTTTCTTGTAATTGGCAGTGGCATTGCAGGCCTTACTTATGCACTGAAAGTAGCCCATGATTGCCCTGATAAAAAAATAACGGTACTCACCAAAACGGTAAGTGATGAAACGAATACCAAGTATGCTCAAGGTGGAGTAGCTGGTGTAACCGATTTTCTGCACGATAGCTTTGATAAGCACATAGAAGATACGCTGATAGCGGGAGATGGATTGAGCAATGCGCATATAGTAGAGATAGTAGTAAAAGAAGGGGTACAGCGCATCAATGAAATAATAGAATGGGGTGCGCAGTTTGATAAAGACAATTCTGGTACCTACGCATTGGGCAAAGAGGGCGGCCATAGTGAATTTAGAATATTGCATCACAAAGATGTAACCGGCAAAGAAATGGAGAATACGCTGCTGGAAGCAATAGCTAAGATGCCTAACATAGAACTGCTAGACCATTGTTTTGTAATAGACCTGATTACACAGCACCACCTCGGGTATTTAGTAACCAAATCTACTCCGGATATAGAGTGCTATGGCGTGTATGTGCTGAATCTGAAGCATAATAAAATTGAAAAAATTATTTCTAAAATTACTTTGCTTGCATCGGGTGGCAATGGGCAGGTGTACCGCACTACCACTAACCCTTCTATAGCTACAGGGGATGGTGTGGCTATGGCTTATAGGGCTAAGGGCAGAATAGAAAATATGGAATTTATACAGTTTCACCCTACTGCATTATACGAAGCCGGAAAAAGTGGTCAAGCATTTTTAATAACTGAAGCTGTAAGAGGTGATGGTGGTATATTAAGAAACCGGCAGGGTGTAGCATTTATGGAAAAATATGATGCTCGCAAAGATTTGGCGCCACGCGATATAGTAGCACGTGCTATAGATAGCGAAATGAAAATAGATGGTACAGAAAATGTTTTTCTTGATTGTACAGCAATGGATCATGAAAAATTTCTGCATCACTTTCCTAATATTTATGAAAAATGTTTATCAATAGGAATAGATGTATTTGAAAATTTTATACCGGTAGCGCCGGCTGCGCACTATAGCTGTGGCGGCATCAAGGCAGATGAATGGGGGCATTCGAGTATTCATAACCTATATACATGTGGCGAATGCGCTAGTACCGGGTTGCATGGGGCCAATAGGCTTGCAAGCAATTCTTTATTAGAGGCTATGGTATTTGCACATAGGTGCTATAAAGATTCTGTAAGCAAAATAAATGATATTGCTTTTATGGAAAATATTCCTGACTGGAATGCAAAGGGTACCAACGAACCTAAGGAGATGATTCTGATTACACAAAGCCTTAAAGAGTTGCAACTGCTAATGACGGACTACGTGGGTATAGTGCGTACCAATGTACGATTGGAGCGCGCTATGAACCGTTTAGATATTTTGCATAAAGAAACAGAGCAATTATATCAGAATACTTCGGTATCAAAACAACTGTGCGAATTGCGCAACTTGATAACTACCGGCTACTTAATAGTAAAAAGTGCACAATTCAGGCATGAAAGCAGGGGCCTTCATTACAATACCGACTACTTAAATAAAAGCGAATTGGTACAGAATATTGTTTTGTAAATACAAAATTGATCTCTTGCCTTTTTTGTTATGGTAAAATAGTAACCGGCGTACCCACAGGGATATAACTATATAAATCTTCTGCTTCACTGTATTTCAGCGAAATGCAGCCATCGGTCCAGTTTTGGAAATAATCAACAGTCCATTCTTCTTGTGGGCGCGTAGCATGTATGGCAATGCCACCCCCTATTTTTGCATTTCGGGGTACTTCTCCACGGGCTTTTCTTTCATTAAATTTTTGGGTGCTTTCGAGATTTGGGTAGTCCAGCAGCATTTCAAATTTCCACTTGGCATTATTCTTTTTTAATACCACTTTAAATTTTCCTTCGGGGGTTCTTTTATCGCCTTCCATAAATTTATCGCGCAGGTCGTTGCTGCCAAATACGCAAGGGTAGGTGGCATACCAGCCTTCATCATCATATACCTTTAGTTCGTAAGTTTTTTTGGAAATAATAATGTAGTAGGGGTTTTCTTTATGCGAATTCAATCTTTTTTTTGGTGCGCGAGTAGTGATGGGCGAAGTTGAATGAAATGACAAGAAAAATGCAGGCAGCATTATAATTGAAATACAATGTAGGAAAGCGGTTTTCATATTGCAAAGGGTTACTGCAATTTATTTTAAACGCCCACACCTGCAAAATTATTTCGGCAACTATTTTGTGAATTAACTTTTATTTTTCAACAGGATATTAAGGCGTATTAATCCCAGGCTTCCTCAGTCTTTATACGATTTTTATCTACTCTCTTACTGATGAAAATACTTATTTCGTAAAGCAGAATCAGGGGCACGGCTACTATGGTTTGGCTTGTCCAGTCGGGCGAGGGAGTAATAACTGCAGCTACTATTAAGATAATTACATAAGCGTATTTTCTATAATTTCTTAAAAATTGGGGTGTAATGAGGCCGAGCTTAGATAATACATAAGCTAACACAGGCAATTCAAATGCCAAGCCACACCCGAGAATCAAAGAAGTAAGGGTATCAATAAAGTCATCTAAGGTGGGTAAATATTTATAGACTCCCAGTTTTCCCAATTGAAAATTGGCTAAAAAATTAAATGTGAATGGTGCTAATAAATAATAACCGAAGGCTGCACCGGAAAAGAAACACAAGGAAACCCAGCCTACGCTATTGCGGGCATATTTTATTTCTTTTTTTGAAAGAGCAGGCTTTACAAATCGCCACAATTCCCACATTAGGTAGGGGAATGCAATAATAATGGCACCCATGAATGCTATATTAATAGCAGACATAAAGGGGCCGCTGACAGTACTTCCAAGAAGTTGGATATCTACGGGAGGCATACAGAGTGCATCGCCCAGATGTAGCCTGTGGCTGAGGTTGCAAAGCCCAGTATAGGTAATAAAATCTTTTCGGGCAGGAGCAAAAATAATATTGTCGAAAATCCAATCAACATAAATAAAGACAACAATAGCGATAATAACCAGTACGGCTGCTGCACGAACCAGATGCCACCTTAAGACTTCGAGATGCTCAACAAACGACATTTCTGCACCCTGAGTTTCTTGTCCGCGTATTTTTTTGAAAAATGCTTTTCTCTCTGTTGTATTGCTGCTCAATGAAAAAACTGTTAAATATAAATCTCTTTTAAAATACGAAGATAATAGTCCCGCGGTTTATTTGTTGCAATCTTAACAATGTTTGTTGGTAGATTAATGTAAAATTTTAGAATGATATTTTAGGTATGTTTCACGCTGACTACATCGCTCTGAATTATTAGGGACAATTTTTTTGGTTTAAAGAGAGTGGTTAGGGTAAATCAAATAGATCCAATGAAAAATTTTATTGGTTACCCGACCTGGATTCGAACCAAGACAAACAGAATCAGAATCTGTCGTACTACCGTTATACTATCGGGCATAGAAAGTGCAAATGTAAGATTTTATACTTTTTCTTCATGGATTGTGAAGTTTCGGATTCATTTTTTTTACATGGGGAATTTCAAAAAGAGTGAAACAGGATAGTTTTCTGCCCTCAGTAAAATATTTCTTTGGGTAATATTTTTTTCTTACACAGAGGACCACGGAGAAGCCACAGAGAACCACGGAGGTATTTCTTTTCTCTGTGAAGTTCTGTGTGCCTCTGGTTTTTCTCTGTGTAATATTGCTTTGCGTAATTTTTTTCTTACACAGAGTACCACGGAGAAGCCACAGAGAACCACTGAGGTATTTCTTTTCTCTGTGAAGCTCTGTGTATCTCTGGTTTCCCTCTGTGTAATATTACTTTGTGTAATTTTTTTTTGTTGCACAGAGTAGCACGCAGAAGCCACAGAGAACCACTGAGGTATTTCTTTTTTCTGTGAAGCTCTGTGTATCTCTGGTTTCCCTCTGTGTAATATTACTTTGTGTAATTTTTTTTTGTTGCACAGAGTACCACGGAGAAGCCACAGAGAACCACAGAGGTATTTCTTTTCTCTGTGAAGCTCTGTGTATCTCTGGCTTTCCTCTGTGTAATATTGCTTTGTGTAATTTTTTTTTGTTGCACGGAGTAGCACGGAGAACACACAGAGAACCACAGAGGTAAAGCCGCTTTTGCTTCGCTACACTCTATGCGTATCAGCTCGCCAATGTGTTACCTGTTTTTTTATTTCATTGGGTGCTGTATTATTTTTTAGCGCTTCATCTACTAAATGGGGGAACTGTGCATCATCAGCAAATCTTAATGCTGCTACTTGCGCATGCGAAAGTGTTGCCGGAATTAATTTTCCGGTCAGTGCAAAATAGCGTAGATTTTCTTGCGCTAATATTGCTTTATCCTGCGCTTTTAAAGAAAATACACGAGCTAACAAAGTAAGTGTAATTGCAGCAACAGTAAGGCCAAAAATGGCAGCAGCCGCTAATCTGCCTGATTGATTCTCATAAGCTCGCCACCCATTCCAGATAGCCAATACTAAGCACAAAAGCAACACCGAAGTAAGAAAATAATGATAACCGGGCACTAACCGCCGATGGTTGTTATAATTTTGAGTTTCCATAAATCTTATTTAAATGAAATGTAAAGATGTGATTTATTAATTTTTTCAAAAAATAAAATAATACTTGAATAAAGGCATAATTGATTGTGGAAAAAGTGTGCTTGTTTGAGGCCTGATTCTTATGAAAATTTTTAAAAACATAAGATGCCTGCATCTTTAATTTTAAAATCTTTGATTATGCTAATGCAAGCCTGCTGAAAGATCCACCTTCTTTTTCTTGCTGGCTCTTGCGAAAATCACGAAAGGAATACAAATTAAAAACAAGCCGCCTATATATAAAAAGGCATCCATGTAGGAGAGCACTGCACTTTGTTTTGTTACTATAAAATCTAATCCCTTGTGTGCCATTTCGAGAGCACGATCAGGAGTAAAGCCCTTGGACATAAACCCATGTTGCAATGCTGAAACACGCTGCTGTACTTTCGGGTCTGTTATATCCAGTTGGCTTACAAGATCTACTCTGTGTACCATATTTTGTCTTGATAAAAAAGTGGTAATCACTGCCACACCAAAGGATCCACCAAGCTGTCGCATCATTCCTGTAAATGCAGCGCCCTGGCCTATCTGCTGGCCATGTAGCGTAGAAAGTGCCAGTGTGGTAACTGGAATAAACAGCATGCTTAAACCTAATCCACGTACAATAAGAGGCCACCAGAAGGCCCCCTCAGGAGTATCGGGCGTAAGGATGTTATAGCACCATAAACTATATAAAAAGAAAATAAGCAGCCCACCGCCAATTAGGTATTGTTGTTTTACGCCGCCCTGTATAATGCGCCCTATTACCGGCATCATAAGTGCTGTGGCAATACCGGAAGGGATAAAGAGCATACCTGCATCCATTGCTGTCCAGCCTAAAATGCTTTGTGTGTAAAGCGGTACAATAAATGTAGAACCATAAAGCCCAAAGCCCAATAGAAATGATAATACAGTTCCTACCCGTAGGTTGCCGTTTTTCAATACACGCAGTTCTACAATAGGATTATCATAAGTAAGCTCTCGCCATATAAAAAAGAAAATACCTAATATAGCAGTCACAGTGAGAATAATAATGGTGTTACTGCTGAACCAATCATCGTCATGCCCTTTTTCGAGTACGTATTGTAGTGAGCCTACTGCTACTGCAAGTAAGGCAATACCTAAAAAATCAATATGGCGTGTTGCAGTTTTTAACTTGTATTTAGGACTTCGCACAAATTGAAGCGTAAGCAGCGTAGCTACAATGCCAATAGGTATGTTGATATAAAATATATAAGGCCAGCTAAAATGATCAACAATGTACCCGCCCAATGGTGGGCCAAGTGTAGGGCCTATGATCACACCAAGCCCATAAATAGCTTGTGCCATGCCGCGTTTTTCAATCGGGTAGCTTTCTGTAATAATTGTTTGAGAGGTTACTAACAATGCACCGCCACCTAGCCCCTGGCAAAATCTGAAAAGCACTAATTCCCATATTCCGGTGGCATTTCCACACAAAAAGGAGAATACTACAAAGATCATGATGGATGCAGCAAAATAATTGCGGCGACCAAATTGTTGACTCAGCCAGCTCGTCATAGGTACTACTATCACATTGCCAATGGCATAAGCTGTAACTACCCAGCCTATTTCTGTTAAAGTAGCGCCCATGTTGCCCTTCATATCATTGAGGGCTACATTTACAATAGTGGTATCTACTATTTCAAGCAGGGCACACAACACGGCAGTAATGGTTACAATTACCCTGCGCGAACCATACTCCACCAAAGAATCCTGTTGTAACATTCTTTATTTCTTTTTAAAAAGATTATTGTACATGCACATCTACATTCACATTCATACCCGGGCGCAATCGCTTGAGCAAAGAATCTTGTGGATTGTTGAATTCTATTTTTAC
>JAFDXH010000216.1 GCA_018268075.1 Bacteroidota bacterium
GCACCCGCGCATTTGGCGTTACTGAGAGCGGCTTGGCGCAATGCGCATTTTGTGTTGTGATGCCGGAAATGGCCTGGTGCCCAAGTAGTTGAACGGCGATGGGGGTTGGTGAAGTTGCGTATATCAGGGAGTTAGGCACAATTATAAACGACAACGGGTAACATAAAAATAAACCGACAATGAAACTATTAAATTTCACAGCAAAAAATGTTCACGGTTACTTGAACTATAACATAAAATTTCACGAAAGACTAACCTTTTTAATTGGTATCAACGGGACTGGTAAGACATCAGTTTTAAAACTTATTCTTGGGCTAATATCGCCTTCATTTAATTATTTAAACAGCATTGACTTTGAAGAAGTTGAACTTGTTTGTGATGAGCCTACAAAAGGATTAATAAACATTAAGGCAATTAAAAGTACAGACACGAATGAAATCATTATAAGCTTAAAAATTGATGACAATGAAGCTATTAAAGGAACAGTGAATCGTATTAGTCCAATACAACTCAATGAACTTGACAGTGATGAGTCGAATGAAAAGATGCGTTTTATAATTGAATCGTTTGACAGACAAGAAGTGGTTCAAGCAATTAAAAGTTTGACAACTCCATTATTCCTTGGACTCGACCGAAGAGTTTATGAAGGTCAACAAATAGACAGAATGAGACAAAGTTTTTTAATTAGAAGGAGATATCGTCACTACCCTCAAAATGACCCATTGAATATTAGTTTAATGGAAATACAAGAAGTTATCTATGATTACGTAAGAATTATTGCATCTGAGCAACCAAAAATTAATCAGGACTTTAAAAATAAAATTTTGTTGCAATCATTTGAGTTCCTAGAAAGTCAAGAATTGAATATTGTTAAAGATTTTAAGGAGTTAAAGGAGAAAAGAAAGAAGGCTATAGATGCATTTGAAAACCTAAAAATTACAGGTTTTACTGAGCATATTAATAACTTTTTTGACCAACTTGAATCTACATTAAGAAAGTTAAATGAGATACAAGGAAAGAAAAAAAGTGATGAAATAGATTTTGACAACATTCATATTTTTCAAAAATGGTTTAATAATCAACCTCAATTAAAAAGAATCAACGAACTTATCACATATAACCTTGCATATCAAAAAGAATTAGACAAGCTCTACGAACCGATAGAGAAAACTAAAAACATCATTAATACATTTTTCAGCGAGAGTAAGAAGGAATTACTAATTGAACCTCAAGGCGAGTTAAAAGTAAAATTCAAAAATGATAAAATAGCAAATATCTATGAACTATCCTCTGGAGAGAAACAGATAGTAACAATGCTTGGACATTTAATTTACTTCGAAGAGAAATACAAAAATGAATCGGGCATTTTCATAATTGACGAACCAGAAGTATCACTTCATCTAGCTTGGCAAGAAATATTTGTAAACTCAATTTTGGAAGCAAGTCCAAGGACACAATTTATACTTGCAACACATTCACCAGCTATTATTGGTGACAATGAAGAATCGCTTTATCAAGATTTAGCAAAACTTAATTAATATTTAGTATGCTAAAGTTTGGCTTTAAAGCATTGCGTGCATTACCGAAATTTTTCACTTATCGCAATGACATCGATATTTACACCGAAGATAAAGTTGCTGACAAAGAATTTTATAGGACAATCTTTAAAAGATTATTAGGTGACGAAATAATAATAAATGACGTTACGCCCTTGGGTTGTAAAACAAATGTTCTAAACGAGTATGACAACCAAAATAAAAGTGATAAACGAAAAAAGCTGTTTATAGTAGATGGTGATTTAGAACTCATTCTTGATACAAATAGAAAGTCTAGTTCTAACCTTGTTGTTATGGATTCATATTGTATTGAAAACTATTTAATCAATGAAAATGCAGGAATAGAATTAATTTACTTTTCAAACGGAAGTGAGTCAAGAGATAATTTAAAAAATAAATTAAACTTCGATAAATGGCTCGAATATAATGCTCCGTGTTTAATTGACCTTTTTTTACATTTTGCAATTCTCCGAAAATATGGTGGTGGGCCAATTATTAAAACTGCTCACGATTTTCTTACTCAAAATGGCAAACAAACAATTTTAAACAAAGACGAGATAAAAAATTATTCTGCTGACATAAAAAATGAAATCATACAACGATTAACAATTATTGGAATTCAAAATCCTAATGAAGCATATAAACAAGACTATTCTAATCTTAGTAAAATATGGAAAACAAATAACGACACGCTTTTAAGAATCGTATCTGCCAAAAACTATCTTCTGCCACTTTTACAATTTAGAATCAATCATTGCTTGGACAAAGGAAAGGGTATGTTTCCAAAAATTTCATTTAAACTCTTTTTAGCTGACAAATGCGACTTAAAAAGACTAGAATTTATAAAAGAAAAAATATAATAACTGTGCCTAACAGCCGTTTGCCGCAATGGGGGCTGACGTGGTTAAATCAAATGCAGTGCTTCTATCAAAATGTGTGCTTGGTTGACAGTGAAGTGCTCCGAAATCCCCCACTGCGGCAAGCGGCAAACCGTTGGCAGCAACCCTCATGACGATACCACAACATAGACATAGCATCATTTTGACAGTTGTAATTTTGTTTGCATTCGCAAACAAAACTTTTTCACAACGTATTACAATAAAC
>JAFDXH010000217.1 GCA_018268075.1 Bacteroidota bacterium
AATTCCGGCAGGTCGTTGACCATTGCATTAATCTTTCGCTGCGCCTCATTGAGCGATACATCTGCATTGGCCTTATCTGTGAGTGTAATCATTACGATAGATACGCCTTCCAGTGATTTAGATTCTACCTTCTTTACGTTTTCGAGTGAGGAAACTGCGTCTTCTATTTTCTTTGTCACGGAACTTTCTACTTCTGAAGGCGAGGCCCCGGGATATACGGTTTGTACGGTAACAACTTTTATGTCCATGTCTGGCACTAACTCATACCCAAGCTGCGTGTAGGCGAAGAATCCACCTAATGTAAGGATGATGAATAATACAATAATAAGAGACGGACGCTTTATGGATATTTCTGCGATTTTCATTTTAAAATCTTTTAGATGGTGTTATTGAATAATTTGAATGGCTGCACTGTCAGACAAATTGATTTGCCCGGCCACGATTACCTGGTCTCCTTTTTGAATACCCGAAATAACTTCTATGGCATCGCCTGAAATTTTTCCGGGTGTAACTGTAGTCAGGATAGCTTTGCCATCTTTTGCCACATAAACTTTATTGGAACTGATACTTCCTACAAATGCATCTACAGGAATCATTAACCTGCCGGTTGTATCGCGGTTGCCCAAATAAGCTGTACCATACATGCCGGCTTTCAGGCTGTTGCCTGCGTTCTCAACTTTTAGCTCAATCGGAAAAGTAAGGTTGTCTGTAGCTTTTGGGGCAATAAAAGATACTTTTCCCTTCCATGTTTTGTTGGGTATCACGCTGGCGCTAACGTCTATTTCCTGTCCCTTTTTGAGAACAGCCACATCTTTTTCATCTACGTTCACTTTTAATTTCAATGAAGACACATCAACGATATCAAACAAAACACCACCCGGTGAAACAAAAGAACCAGGCTCTACTTTACGCTGATTGATGATTCCTGCAAAAGAAGCTTTTACATAAACATCAGTAACAGAAATTTGTGCGCTTTTCAGATTGCTCTTCGCATTGGCAACTTCTAATTTCTTTTGTTGTACCTGTTGTTGTGTTACGCCGCCGGAAGCATAAGCGTTTTCATATCTTTCCAATTCAGATAGTGCATTTTGATACACCACATCTGCGTTGGAAACACTTACATTTTGCTTATCAGCTTTGATAACTGCCAACACCTGGCCTGCGCGTACATAGTCGCCTTCGCTGACTAAAACGCTGGTAACCCGTCCTGCTATTTCGGTAGAAATTTCAACTTCCTGTGCCGGTGCAAAAATTCCGTTCACCAGGTTTTCTGCTTTTATGTTTCCAAATTCTGCTTCTTTTACTTTCACTGCTACAAATGGATTTTTTATTCCTACAGACGAAGCGATGGTTTCATTGCCTGCTTTGTTGGCTCTTACAACATAAAAAATTCCTGCGAGCGCTATGGTGATAATTACTATTGAAATGACTGTTCGTTTCATTGTTTCTGATTTTATTTTGTTTTAATTTATTTGGTAAAAAATGGTATCAGGCTTCCCTGTGATTTTATTAATTGAATTTCGGCGAGCATGTAATCCAATGCTGCTGCTGAATAATTATCCTGAGCATCGGCGTAAGAATTTTCAGCGTCTAATAAGTCGGTCAGTGTAGCCAGGCCATTCCTGTAATTATTCGTTACATTATCAACAACATCTTTTGCGTATTGCTGATTTTCTTTTTGGATGTTAAGCGTAATCAAAGAGTTTTGAATTTGGGTATGCGCATTTTTCTGAGACAGCGACAAGGCCAGGCGTGTATCTTTTAAATCTTCCCGGTTCTTGTCTATATCTATTTGTGCCTGCTTCACTTTCGACCTGTTGCTGAAACCTGTAAAAAGCGGGATACTTAAATTCAAACCAATGCCTGAATAGTCTGACCAGTTCACACCATTATTTTTACCTGCGAAGTAGGGCATCCGTTGACCAATGCCTGCCAGTCCATAGTTTGCGGAAAGTGAGAGCGTAGGCAGGCTTTGGGCTTTGATTGCCGATTTGTTGAATTGCAGCAGTTCTGCCTGCTTCTTCAATAATTGAACTTCGGTAAGCTGATTGATGTCAGTAAAATCATTCGCCAACAAACCGGAAACAGGTTGAAATGAATTTTCGGCAATCATGAAATCATCTTCGATATTCATGCCTATCAAAAATTTCAACGTATTTTTTTGTTGTGCCAATTGATTGATCAGTTGCTGTTTTTTGCTCAACAGGTTGTTCAGCGAAACATTCATCCTGTCTAAGTCTATTTTTTTATTCAACCCGTTTTTGTACAGCGACTCAGATACACTTTTTATTCTTTGTGTGTTGGCGATTGTTGAATCCACCGTTTGTATCTGGGCATTAGACCGGAATATCTGGTAGTAACTATTTGCTACCTTTTCAATCACCTGTTCTTCAGTTAGATTTCTGTTAAGCTCATAAAATTCGCGTGTGGACCTTGCTGCTTTCAATCCAATAAATAGGGCGTTGTTGAATATCTGTTGGGTAAGCTGTACTGAGGCCGAACTTTGCCAGGGCTGGCCCATTTTAATATTCATGGTTTTGCCATCCATCGTGAGCGATGAAGTTTGAAGAATCGGATTATAAGTCAATCCGCCCTGTACACTGATTTGCGGTAGCGCGCCAGACCTTGCTTCTTCAATTTTATACTCACTGTTGGTTACATCCATTGCTGCCTTCACGGCATCAGATTTATTTTTCAGTGCATAGTTAACTGCCTCTTTTAGTGAAAGCGTTTCCTGTGCAAAGCCCGTAAAACTAAATAAGAGAAGAAGCGGAACTAAGCTGATTGATTTTTTTATGTTCATTGTTTTCATTTTTCGTAGTGCAAAGTTGTTTTGAACAAGCAGGGCAGGTTAGCGATAATGCTGCGAAACGGACAAATTGAGGGGTGAAATGTGAATGAGGGGAATGGAAATGTTTATTGTGGAAAATATTGTTTTTACATAATCACATTTCATATCTTATTTATCAGGTTAATCCTGATTTTTCAACATCAAAAGGTATTTTTGTCTGGATCAACAATTCAAAGACCTTCCCGATTTTGGACAAGTAGAACGAGAAGTAATGAGACATTTGAAGAAAGTGAAATTTTAAAATGTGAATATAGAATGACCGAACGACAAATAAAATCCATTCAAACCAAAATCTTACGAATTAAAAAAGCGTTGGCAGACGACAAAAGACGCTGGGGCGGACAATACCACGATGGTAGAGGGCTTCGCTATTTGCCACCTGAACAGTATTTGAGATTGCAGGATTATTCAGGAGCGCAACGCTATTTTAATTGGTTTCACAAAAATTTTCCCGACGATAGCGGCTATCCCGATTTTTTGTTTGAATGGACAATTACGCTTTTTTATTCCAGGAAAATCAAAGAAGCCGAAAACAAGGCAATCCAAACACATTTCAGCAATCAACATTACTTTGACAAATTTTTCAATAAGCCAATAATCCGTTTAGACAAGCGACATCACTCACATTGGGATTATCCTGAAATGACAGAAAATTTTGCTTACTCATCAACACAAGAACACTTAGCGGAATTTACAAATTGGTTGGAACAGTTTGTAAAGTCAGATAAATTCACAACATCCGTAATCAAATACAACAAACTTGAAGAACAGTTATCAAATGAATCTGATGTGCAGTGCAGGTCAATAATTATAGAACAAATGCACAAAATAAAATACAGCTCTATTTCTTCATTAGCCTGATTACACTTCTTCCATCTCATTTCCCTTTCACCAAACTCACGTCCCCGGTTCAGCCGCAGATTTGTCCGTTTCACCACCTTTCTGTTTATCCCTGCCTGAAATGCTATTCATCTTTGCCCTGTCAAATCAAATAAAAAACAAAATGGTTTGATATAAACTATGATTTACAAACATTTTAAAAAACAAAAAAAATGAAAAAAGTATTTTTCGCACTGGGAGGTATCCTGGTAGCACATGCAGGATTTTCACAAATCACTATTGACCCTGAAGTCGGTCTCAATTTTACGAATCAGCGCACCGTTATCGGCAGCAACGATGCCATTAATCCGGACGCAACTGTAAGTTACAGCGCTGGCGTTGGCGTCAATATTCCCTTAACAGCAAGCGGCCTTTATGTGAAGCCGGGTGTTTCCTATCAAAAATTGGGCGGCGAAGTAAAAGCTGAAGGGATTAAAACTACCACCAACCTTCATTACCTGTCAGTTCCGGTTAACCTGGGCTATCGCTATCAAATCGGAGAAAAAGCGGGTGCACTATTCGCTGAAGCCGGGCCTTATGCAGGATTGGCCATAGCCGGAAATACAAAAATTGCAAACGGCGAGTCAGGTAAGGTTACCAATGATATTTCTTTCGGAAGCGCAACAAATGAAGTAAACCGTTTTGACTGGGGATTCAACTTTGGCCTCGGATACGAAACACCCTGGGGTGTGTATGTAAAAGGTGGCTATGGATTAGGGTTGGGAAACCTGTCTAACGTCAATGATCAGACTGTCAACAACAGGAATTGGAATCTCGGATTGGGGTATAGGATAAAGTTGTAACAGTAAATGGATAAAAAGGACGTATTCCTAAAATCATTAAAACACCGATGTGATAGCTGTTTCCATTTATTTGTGAAATATTTGCTATCACATCGGTTATAAAATCAAATGATATTCTCATAAATCTTACTTGAAGAAAGATATTTAATAACAACAAAAATTAAACCGATGACAACTTTTTTTAAAACAATCCAAAAAACAGTAAAACACTGGTATGTGCCATTAATAATAGGAGTACTGCTCTTTATATTTGGTATTTATATTTTCACAACGCCGCTGCAAACATTCGGCACATTGGCCGTTTTGTTCAGCCTTTCATTTTTGATTTCCGGTATTTTGGAAATCTGGTTTTCTCTTAGCAACAGAAATGAATTGGAAGGATGGGGCTGGTATCTTGCCGGCGGCATTTTTAATTTGCTTGTAGGTATCCTACTTATTGCACAACCCGTAGTAGCTGCAGTAACCCTGCCTCTTTTTGTAGGCTTTGCTTTATTGTTTCGTTCCATCCAGGGATTAGGATTTGCCTTTGAACTTAAAAATTATGGTATATTAAAATGGGGGAATGTTGCTTTGGCAAGTGCCCTGGGAATTGTGTTTTCAATCATTTTATTATTCAACCCGATTTTCACAGGAATCTCTTTGGTAGTAATGACTGCGCTTGCCTTCATCTTCTCAGGTATCAGCAGCATGGTATTGAGCTTTCAGTTGAAGAAACTGAAAAACATACCCGATAAAATTGGAAAAAATCTCAAAGACAAAATTGAAGAATTAAAAGAAGAGTATAATGAAGCTATTGGTACACATCTTAGTTTCTGATTACATTTGCAAAAAAATCAACACTTTTAATTAGAAACGACCCAACAAAAATGAATCATAATCTTTCAGAACAGGAAATTATCAGAAGAGAGAAATTAGCCGAATTAACCAAATTGGGTATAGATGCTTATCCCGCAGCATTATATCCGGTAAATTCAAGCGCTGGGTTTATAAAGAATAATTATAAAGGCGAAGAAAATAAAAGTGATTTTGCTGACACCTGTATCGCAGGAAGAATACTTAGTATTCGCGATATGGGAAAAGCGTCTTTCGCTGTGATACAGGATGGCGGTGGAAAAATTCAGCTATACATTCGTAAAGATGATATAGCACCTGGTGAGGATAAAACACTCTATGATATAGTGTGGAAAAAACTTATTGATATAGGCGATATTATTGGCGTAAAGGGGTATGTTTTTACCACTAAAACCGGCGAGACCTCCATCCATGTTACAGAATTTAAAATTCTTTCTAAATCTTTAAAGCCTTTGCCAATTGTAAAGGAAAAGGAGGGTGAAACATTTGATGAAGTAACTGATGCAGAATTTCGCTATCGTCAGCGATATGCCGATTTAATAGTGAACCCGCATGTAAAAGAGGTTTTTATTAAACGTACCAAAATGGTGAATGCGATTCGGGAATTCTTAAATGCTCAGGGCGGCTTTGAAGTGGATACGCCTGTATTACAAAATATACCGGGCGGGGCTGCGGCACGCCCTTTTATCACCCATCACAATGCATTGGATGTGCCGTTTTATTTGCGCATTGCAAATGAACTTTATCTGAAAAGATTGATTGTAGGCGGCTTTGAATGGGTATATGAGTTTAGCCGCAATTTTAGAAACGAAGGAATGGACCGCACCCATAATCCTGAGTTTACCATATTGGAATTTTATGTGGCGTACAAAGATTATTTGTGGATGATGGAAACCACAGAGCAGATGCTGGAGAAGGCTGCAATTGCAGTGAACGGAACATCTAAGGTTCTTTCAGGAGAAAAGGAAATTGATTTTAAAGCTCCTTACAAAAGAATCACGATGTATGATGCAATAAAAGAGTACACCGGAGTAGATATAAGCGCTCTGGATGAGGAAGGGCTGAGAGGGGTATGCCAACAGTTAGGCATACACGTAGATAAAACAATGGGTAAGGGTAAAATTATTGATGAGATTTTTTCAGAAAAATGCGAAAGCCATTTTATACAGCCTACTTTTATTACTGACTATCCTGTAGAAATGAGCCCCCTAACTAAGAAACACCGTAGCAAACCCGGATTGGTAGAGCGTTTTGAACTGATTGTAAACGGCAAAGAAATTGCTAATGCTTATACAGAACTGAATGACCCGATAGAGCAGAGGGAGCGCTTTGAGGAGCAGTCCAGGCTGATGGAGCGCGGCGATGATGAAGCCATGTTTGTAGATTACGATTTTTTGCGTGCACTTGAATATGGTATGCCGCCTACAAGTGGTATAGGGTTTGGTATAGACAGGCTTGCTATGTTGCTTACTAATCAGCCATCTATTCAGGATGTATTGTTTTTTCCGCAGATGCGACCAGAAAAAATGGAAGGATAAAGATTAGGGAAAAAGTAAAACACAATTTATATTGCGCAATAGATGATTCCTTGGAATGAAATATTAATCCGGCTGCTTTTAGCAGCACTTTTTGGCGGGCTGGTGGGGCTCGAAAGAGAAAGGAAAAGTTGGGCTGCTGGTATGCGTACCCACATGATGGTGTGTGTAGGTGCAGCCTTGATTATGATCGTTTCGGCTTTTGGATTCTCAGATATACTGGGAACCCCCAACGTCACGCTCGACCCTTCAAGAATTGCCGCTCAGGTAATCAGCGGCATTGGTTTTATTGGTGCAGGCGCTATTTTATTTACAAAGCCGGAAGGCACTATACGTGGGCTTACAACAGCCGCAGGCTTATGGACAGTATCGGCCATTGGTTTGGCCACGGGAGCAGGAATGTATTTTGCAGGTGTAGCTGCTACTATACTGGCACTCATAATACTATGGGTGCTGCAGCCTATAGAAAGGCGTTATGTACAAAGGTTCAAGCAGAGAACCTTGAAGATTATCACTACCCCGAAAGTAAGTGTCTCAGACATTCTAAAGAAAATAGAATCCGTGGAAGGTATTTCCTTTTCAGATTTTGTGATGTTTAAGAATCAACATGAGCTTATGCTGCAATTAAGATTTGAAGAAAGCGATATTTCCAAACTGACTACCGTAATTGAAGACCTTCAAAGGGAAGTGGAAATAAAACAGGTGTATTGGAATAGATAGTTCAACTTATTTATGCATCACTGTCCTGCAGTTCAAATTGCATTTTGTGTAAATTAAAATAATGGCTTTGGAGCTTCATCAGTTCTGCATGGCTTCCCATTTCTTTGATCACTCCTTTATCCAGTACCATTATTTTATCGGCTTTTCGAATTGTAGAAAGCCTGTGTGCAATTACAATAGAGGTGCGGCCTTTGATGAGTTTGTCAATAGCATGCTGAATGAGTACTTCACTTTCGCTATCAATAGATGAGGTGGCTTCGTCTAAAATAAGTATAGAAGGATTATATAACAATGCACGGATAAAGGACAGTAACTGCCGCTGGCCTAATGAGAGGGTGGCACCCCTTTCCATTACATCAAAGTCGTAACCACCGGGCAGTTGCATGATGAAATTATGCACACCAATCATTTTTGCGGCAGCAATAGCCTCTTCTTTATTGATAGTTGGATTTCGCAGAGTGATATTATCCAGAATTGATCCGCTGAATAAAAATACATCCTGCAGTACTACAGCTATGTGCTGCCTCAAAAAATAAAGATCATAATCTGCAATATGGCGCCCATCAATTTTTATACATCCTTTATTCACCTCATACAGGCGGTTTAGCAAACTGATAATGGATGTTTTACCGCTACCTGTATGCCCTACTATAGCCAGTGTTTGCCCTGGCTCTATTTTAAAAGACACATCTTTAAGCACATAGTTTTCATCATTGTACGCAAACCATACTTTATCAAAATCAACTGCCCCTTTTATTTCAACATTAGAAATTCCCGCAGAGACGTTATGTGCTACATCTTCATTTTCCAATACTTTAAACACACGTTCGCTGGCTACCATGCCCATTTGTAGTACATTGAATTTATCGGCGATTACCCTTAGCGGCCTGAACAGTAAATTTAAATACATGATAAAAGCAATGATAACTCCGGCATTGAAAGCATAATTGCCCCCCCACCAAACTAATAGGCCAATGCTTACTGCCAATACAATTTCTACAATAGGAAAAAATACAGAATAGGCGAATATGGCCTGAATATTTGCATCACGGTGTTGGCGATTAATCTTTTTAAATTTTTCAAATTCCTTTTTCTCTACTGCAAAAGCCTGTACTACACTCATGCCTGTAATGTGCTCCTGCACAAATGCGTTCAGTGCTGCCACTGCATTTCTAACTTTTATAAAAGATTTATTAACGCTTTCTTTAAAAAAATATGTGGCAATGATAAGTATCGGGAAAGGGGCAAGGCTGATGAGCGACAACTGCCAATCTACTCCAAACATAAATAGCAAGATGGAAATGATAGATAGCAGGTCAGAAATAATGGGTATAAGCCCATCAGAAAATATGTCATTTACAGATTCAATATCGTTAATGGTTCTTGTGGTAAGTGTTCCGATGGGAGTGGTATCAAACTGGCGAAGATTCAGGTTCAATACTTTTTTATAAACAGTTACCCGAAGGTCTTTCACTACCGACTGGCCTATCCATGAAGTGATGAAGCCAAAATAGAATCGTAATGCTGTTTCTACCAGCAACATTCCCACCTGAATAATGGTAATGAGGATGAGCCAATACAGGTCTTTGTCTTTTATAAAATGATTGACCGTGTATTGAATCAGGTAAGGCCTTAGGGGAGATAATATGGCTAATAATATGGAAAGGAATATAGATAAGTAGATTTTCTTACTATAAGGTTTTGCAAAGGCAAAAACCTTTTTCAAAATTCCGAAATCAAGTAATTTTTTTTTCTCCTTCCTTTCAGGCATCGTACAAAATTAAAGCAAAATAGATTGGTGACTCGAATTCGAATATGCTCACTGTCAGATATCAAATTAAATTGCACTCATGTAATGTCCCAATCATTTTACACCGAATTTAAATGGTATTGAGCCAAGGCAATCTTTTCTTTTGGGATATTGCCTTCTAATAATACCACATAGCTCTTCGGAATATTAAGTAAATGAAGAGGATATTACTAATCTGCTACATCTCCTGTATTCCCTTTATTGAAAGCCTTAATAAACAGTGCTCCAAGGTTTTTTTGTGGAGGAATATAATCTTCAAAAGTTTCGCGTACATCTTTGGGCGCCTTATTAAAAGAAGCAGTAAGGGTACCCCACATTTGCCGCCAGTCAATATTGCTGCCTGTTTGAAATGCATTATCTAGCGCTTCTATTATGGGTTTGTTTACATTCCTGGCACCAGTTTGTTTGGTAGAAATAATATGTGCCTCAGGCGCATATTTTAGTATCGTTTTTAAATTCTGATAACCACCACAAGAGCCGAGCATAATAATTTTTGCATTTTCAGGAAGCTGTTCAATAGTATAAGGCAGGTGGTAGCTATGCCCGCGATGTATTACTACAGAGGGTTTCAGTCCTTTGCTATCAAGATAATTAATAAGATCCTCCTGCGCTTTGGCGTCTTTATCTGTTTCGTTGTCCAAAGGTAGATTCGCAAAAATTAGTACAGGCTTGCCTTTAATAGATCTTATTTCTGTCCATTCAGGCTTTTGAGTAATAGCCCAATCGCTTTTAGGAAAGCTGGTAAGATAGCTGGCATAAGATTCTTTACCATCTTTATCTCCATAAAAAAATACCTGCTCTATGATTCGGCCGCTGTCATCGGTTAAATAATTATTCGCCATAGTATAAATAGGGGGAATACCAATTTCTTTGGAAAGGTCTATCCCATTTTTAGGGTCTGCAGAAAGAAAAATCATTTTAAGCAAACCATAAATTTTCTTCCCGCGTTCATTATTTTCTTTGATGCATCGTTGTTCATTCCATCCCACATTGGCCAGCATAGACTTTTGTAGGTCGGCGTTCGTAATGCTTCCATAGCTATCGGCCACATCCACCGCATCTTCCAGTGTGCCTGACGTTTCCAGCCGCGCTACAAAGGCCTGCATTAACTTTTCAGAATTTTCCGGCATTGATTTTAAAAACTCATCTAATTTATTATAGCCGGCAGCCATCTTTATAAATTTTTTGAAACGGTCAAAATTTACCGAAATGAGTAGTGAGTCGCCATGTGGGTTAGGCCCCAGTTTTTGCATCATGCGATCAAAACTATATTTATAGCTTGATGTATAAATGTCATTTTCGCCCAGCACCATCATATAATAAAGGTCTTGGGCATTTAATGGTTCAATTGCTCTAAACCGAATAGGGTTCGGGCTTTCATGAAGCTCATTGATAGGAGTTATAAAATGCTGTATTGCCTTTTGCTGTAGCATAGATACCAGGCCATTAGCTCCCAGCATGGCTATAGGCGTATCGCCTTTTACCAGCCTTGAATAATAGTCAATCTCTGTTTTTACCAGCAGTTTATAATAGCCTACGCTATCGTAATTGTTTTCTGTAGTGCCTGCTACTTTGCTGATGCTTTCAATTGTCTGTTTGCCACTGATGAGATCATCTAAAAATGGAAAATAAAATAATGCTCTGTTTTGATTACTCAGGCGTACTACCACTTTTATGCGGCTGTCATTGATGCGACGCAATAATTTTCCTTGCGGGCTGTTGGCAGATTGCGCATAAGAATATAGCTGGCTGGGATTGTTGTTAAAAGCTTCTATAACTAGTGTATCAGCAAATGGCTGATCTACATAAGGGGCTAAATTATAAAGTATCTGATCGGGATGTAGTTGACAAAATTTTCTGAATAGAATGATTTTGCTTTCAGCATATCCCTGGTTATCGTTGAAAATAGTAGCCAATAATACTCCTACCTCATAGGGCGATTTTTGAATGTATGGTGCGATGCTTTTATTCTGCAGATTTGCATACATCATATCCGAAAAATTATCAACCAATGCCGGTGCCAGTGTAGGAGAAATTTTATGTGTATGCCAGCTATTATTAAAATCTCTGAGCATGAACTCAATATAGCGCAGGTAGCGTATCTTGTCCTGATTGCTACTAAGCAATGTATCGCCTTCTATATCATTTCTTAAAACATTTATTTTTCTGATAATGGCATCAGTCACCTGTAGGTTCACTTCGGCATTATTCCCCACCTTTATCAGGCCATCTTGTTTGCCATCCATCTTATCGGCTCTTCTTTGTTCCCCTACAATTTTATCATGAAACAGCTTGCGGGCAATGGGTATATTGGTAGTATCGCTGAAGCCAAAGGAAAGCAACGGCAGCAGAAAGGACAGTAAGAATGTAAGGTTTAGAAATCGCATGCAACAATATAGGTTTTTTTATAGAAGCATATTCGGTTTTATTAGTTGCAAATTTACATTGCCCGATTGTTTAAAGAGCCTTTTGATCTGCAAGATGCTGCATTATCGTTCAGCTATTAACCTTTTTTTACCAACTATTGCCTACTGATACTGAAAAAAGAGCAGTAATAATTTGAAGTGCAATCTTTTTTGAAGTGCTATGAAATTTAAAAACCGGAAATTGGGTTTGTAAGCAGTAATATTCTTGAACCTAATGCAGAATATTGCTATGCATGGTTATCGTGAATGGGCAAACAGCCAGATATTTTGAAAACTAGAACCTTAAAAAATTGTGGTATTTTCAAACTCCATTTGTACTTGTAAAAATGGAGAAGCAGATGTTATATTTTTAATCAAAAAAAATATCAACCTATTTTCAGGGCGAGACATTCTATTAAGAAAACAGGAATGCTGTTAGAGTAAAAAATGTTTATCAGAACCATAAAGGCTCTTAATTGTTTTTTTTACAGCATATAATTTATCTATCCATTCATTGTCTCTTTTCTCTTTAAAATCACTCATGCCTTGTTCTATTTTTTCCACAGTTTCTTCGGCATTATCCAACAGTTCGAAAGTCCTGTTTTTCAAGTGGTCACAAAATTCTTTGCGCTCTTCTGCAGGCATTTTAAAATACCGGGCTATTGCTAACCCTGCTGCGGCGCCTAATATTATTACCGCTACTTTATCTGTCCTTGTCATATATTTTTCAAATTTTAAGTGCTTAAATTTGTGTCACTATGATTGATTGTTTTTTTTCTAAAGCTACATTGCATAAACCATTCCTCTTTTTTTGGCTATTCATTTTTGCAGCACCGGCTTATTCTCAGATTTTTTCACCAAGAGTTTATCCTCAAAGGTATTTTATTTATCCGGTGGAGGCTAAAATTGGGCTGGCTGCAAATTTTGGCGAGCTTCGTGCAAACCATTACCACATGGGGCTAGACTGCCGTACTGATCAGGTTGTAAATAAAAAAGTAGTGGCAGCGGCTGATGGATATATTGCAAGAGTAAGTGTAGCACCTTTTGGCTTTGGGCAGGCTATTTATATCAACCATCCAAATGGGCTTACTACTTTGTATGGCCACCTCAATTCATTTTTTCCGGAGCTTGAAAAATATGTAACAGAGCAACAATATAAGCAACAGTCATGGCAAATATCGCTGGACATACCCAAGGATTTATTTCCGGTAAAGCAGGGGCAGCTTATAGCGCTTAGCGGAAATACAGGTGGCTCTCAGGGGCCGCATTGTCATTTTGAAATCAGGGATACAAAAACAGATAAAGTACTCAATCCCTTGTTGTTTGGATTCCCGCTTCCTGACAATGTACCTCCTACTATTGTTCGTTTATACATGTATGATAGATGCATCAGCACTTATGAGCAGTCGCCTACGCTACTACCCATAAAGCATGCAGGCAATGAATATACAACCGCAAATGAGGTAATTCCTGTAAATACAGATAAGATAAGTTTTGGAATATCAGCCAACGATAAATTATCTGGGTCTAATAACCCTAATGGAATATATAGCGCAGTTATCTACCTGGATGGCCAGCCTTTGTCTGGTTTTCTTTTAGACAGTATTAGTTATGACGAAACCCGGTATTTGAATGCTAACATTGATTATAAGACGAAAATGTCGGGTGGCCCCTATATTCAGCATCTTTCCCGATTGCCAGGCTACCCGCAAGGGGTATATAAAGATGTGAATGGCGATGGCGTAATTGAATTAAAAGATGATTTAGTTCATCTGATAAAAATTATTGTAAAAGATGCTAATGGAAATTCCAGCAGCTTAAATTTTAAAATAAGAAAGGGAATTATAAAGGAGAAAGGGCGGTCTGCAGACTCTGCTCAATATTTTGATCAGAAAGAATTTTTCCCCGAATTCGTAAACGTATATGAATCCAGCGATTTGCAACTTTACCTCCCTTCAGGTACACTTTATGATTCATTGCCCTTTACTACTTCATCAAGAAAATCTTTAGCAGGTGATGCGTATTCCAATGTAATCACCATTTTATCTGGAGTGGTGCCTGCAGAGAGATTTTTTACAGTAAAACTCAAGCCCAACAAGTATGTGGCTAATAGTACTGAAGACCGTATGTTAATCAAACAATCGTGGGGAGGAAAAAGCCAGGTATCCAAGGCGGAGAAAGAAGGCGAGTGGTACAAGGCCAGATTCAGAACCTTTGGTAATTTTGAATTAATTGCAGATACTGTACCGCCGGTAATTGGTGGTTTTGCTGATGGCGCTAATTTAAGCCATTCAAAAAGTATCGTTTTTACACCAAGGGATAATCAGGATGAGTTGAAAAATTTTCGTGCCGAATTAGATGGGCAGTGGCTTCGGTTTACAAATGACAAAGGCAGGAATTTTATCTATCATTTCGATGAAAATTGCCGGCCCGGCAAGCATGAGCTTAAAGTTTCTATCGAAGATGAAGCAGGAAACCGTTCAGAAAGAATTATACATTTTATCAGGTAAATTATTAACAAATGACTCAATTAAAAGAAGGCGATAAGGCGCCCGCATTCACAGCGGAAGACCAAGATGGCAAAAAGATATCCTTAAAAGATTATGCAGGCACCAAGGTCGTATTGTATTTTTACCCACAGGATGATACGCCCACCTGCACCGTAGAGGCGTGTAACCTTCGGGATAATTATTCACCCTTGCAGGATGCAGGTTTTAAAATAATTGGAGTGAGCCCCGATAGTATTTCAGATCATACGCGATTCAAAAAAAAATACAATTTGCCCTTTACTTTATTGTCTGATCCTGATAAGGGTATTATTGAAAAATATGGGGTGTGGGGCGAAAAGAATTTATATGGCAGAAAATATATGGGATTATTCCGCACCACATTCCTCATCAATGAGCAGGGTGTTATCACAAAAATTTTTAAGAAACCTAAATCCAAAATTCATAGCGAAGAAATCTTAAAGGCGGCCGAAATAAAATAAAAATGGATTATGAAATTAAAGAAAACTCCCTGATAGCCCGGATAGCAGCTAAAAAATTAGGAGCAGATACTTGTGCTATCGTATTGGGGAAAACCATTCACCTTTTCAATGTATCACAAATTGATTTTTTGAAGAATGAGCGATGGCTTAGGCATGAAGAGTGCCATATAGCTCAATTTAAAAAATACGGGTTTGTCAATTTTGTTTGCCGTTATCTTTGGGAAAGTATACTTCACGGCTACCAGAATAATAAATACGAAATAGAAGCCAGGAATGCCGAAGGGATTATTTGAGTTTCCGTAAAAACTTTATTTCATCAAAGTCATATAATTTTTCTGTTTTTTCAAAAGTGATTAATTTCCCTTCGGGTGTTACACCTTTTACGGTCAACATTAGTTCTTGATCATCTTTGCGAAAGATGGCTATTTCACCCTTTGCATACAAGCGCTGATTGTACCGGGCAAGAATTTCTAAAAACTGTTGTTGTTTTAAATCATTTACTTTTTCAATCAAAACACTTTGTAATTCTGTAATAATCTCCTCTATTTTATAGTCAATTCCTGTGATATTTTTTAGGGAGGTAGCATGCTTATTATTAATGCTATCAAAATCTGTCTGATTGATATTAAGGCCAATGCCCACTACTGCCCACTGCCATAAAGTACCCTTAATCCTGTTTTCGATGAGTATGCCTGCTGCCTTACTGTCATTGATAAAAATATCATTCGGCCATTTTATATATACTTTTTCAGTAGTTTTTCTTTCTAAAAATTCACAAACAGCCAATGATATTGCTGCGCTGAGTTCAAATTGCCTTTGAAGGGGCAACCAGTTCATATTCAATATAAGAGACCCCAATACATTCTCACATTTGTTAGATAACCATTGATTTCCATGGCGTCCCTTTCCGCCGGATTGCATATCGGCTATTACCATCATTTCGTTTATCGCCTCCTTCTTTTCAATCAGTGCAATGGCATAGTTGTTGGTACTGTCCACTATAGAAAGGTGCAAGACTTTTTTTGAATTTTGATGCATGTGGGTAAAATCAAGTATTGGTAGAAAATTGATAAAAAATCTACAAATAGCCTATTTAAAATTGCAATCTAAAAGATTAAATTTAATTTTGCCAATTCGACAAAATCATATTAGCTGCTGATTAAAATTAATACATTTGAATAAATTGAGTTTATTGGATAAAAGAGAAAAATCTACGATAACCAGAGCCACGAGAAGTAGCAAATTATTTAAAACAATTATTCATGCTATCCTGGAGAAGAAAGGTGAAAAAGTATTAAGCCTTGACCTGAAAAAAATTCCAGAAGCGGTGGCAGATTTCTTTATTATCTGCCAGGCTACCAATCCCATTCAGTTGAAAGCGATTGCCGATTTTGTAGAAGACGAAGTGAAGAAAAAATGTAGTGAAATCCCTTATAAGCACGAAGGACGGCAGGGCGAACAATGGATTTTAATAGATTATGTAAATATCGTGGTTCACATTATGCTTGAAGAGCCACGTAAGTTTTATAAATTAGAAGAAATGTGGAGTGATGCCTCTATAACGGAACATTAACAGCAAAAGAATATTATTTTATTAGCTTACAATTTATTATTATTTACCAAAAAAGTATATCTAAAATTGCAGATATATTAAAATCATAAGAAGAACCAGACATGGTAACCGACGATCAGAAAAAAAAATCAATACAAAAGCGCTATAACCCTACTCCCGGCACGCCGGGCCAACAGGAAGAAGACCCCCGCAAGAAACCCAAATTGAGTATATATTGGGTGTATGGAATTGTTTTTGCACTGTTGATAGGGTATAATATTTTTAGAACTACTTCCAGCAACGGTGTAAAAATTATGGACACCGATTTTTATTCCATGTTGCAGCGTGGAGATGTTATAGGTATTAAAACGGTTTCAAATAAAGATATGGTAAGGGTTTCCCTTAATCCACAAAAGATTGCAGCCGACCCCCACTACTATCAGGATTCAATTTTTCACGAAAACTATGCTGTTGTAAAAAACCTGAAAGGTAGTGATAATTATCAGGCTTACTTTGGTATTATTAAAGCAGAAGTTTTTGCTAATCAATTAAATGATTTTTATAAAAACCATCCGGAGGTAAAACGGGTGCCGGACGATGCCGGCCCTGAAGGCGAATTGTTCACCCAGTTAGTAAGCACCCTATTACCTATTCTTTTAATAGCTCTTGTATTTATTATGATGATGCGTAAAGTAGGCAGTGGCGGTGGTGCGGGCGGCCCCGGCGGAATTTTTAATATCGGAAAATCAAAAGCAACACTTTTTGAAAAAGGTACTCGTGTAAATATCAATTTTGGCGATGTAGCCGGCCTTGATGAGGCAAAGGTGGAAGTAATGGAAATAGTGGATTTTCTTAAAAATCCTAAAAAATATACCGCTCTGGGTGGCAAAATTCCTAAGGGCGCTTTATTAGTAGGGCCTCCCGGTACTGGTAAAACATTATTGGCAAAGGCAATGGCAGGCGAAGCGCAGGTGCCCTTCTTTAGCCTTAGCGGTAGTGATTTTGTAGAAATGTTTGTAGGTGTAGGTGCCAGCCGGGTACGCGATCTTTTTAAGCAAGCAAGAGAAAAGGCACCTTGTATCATTTTTATAGATGAGATAGATGCAATAGGCCGTGCACGCGGTAAAAATATGATGATGAGTAATGATGAGCGGGAAAACACACTCAATCAATTACTGGTAGAAATGGATGGCTTTGCTACCGATATCGGAATCATTATTTTGGCTGCAACGAATCGCCCCGATGTATTAGACAGCGCTTTATTGAGGCCAGGAAGGTTTGATCGCCAGATCACTATAGACCGCCCGGATCTTGTAGGCCGTGAAGCAATTTTTAAAGTGCATCTTATCCCTATTAAAATTTCGCAAACATTGGATATTCATAAGCTGGCAGAGCAAACACCCGGATTTGCAGGAGCTGATATTGCCAATGTATGTAAT
This sequence comes from Bacteroidota bacterium, assembly GCA_018268075.1. GTDB lineage: Bacteria > Bacteroidota > Bacteroidia > Chitinophagales > Chitinophagaceae > Ginsengibacter. The sequence continues at coordinate 17,836 of JAFDXH010000217.1, forward strand.
GAAGCTGCCCTTATAGCAGCCCGCAAAGGCAAGGAAGCTGTAGACATGACTGATTTTCAAGATGCGATAGATCGGGTAATAGGTGGACTGGAAAAGAAGAACAAAATTATTTTACCTGAAGAAAAAGAAATTATTGCCTACCACGAAGCCGGACATGCTATATGTGGTTGGTTTTTGGAGCATGCTTATCCTTTATTGAAAGTAACGATAGTGCCGCGTGGTACTGCAGCGCTTGGGTATGCACAATACACACCCAAAGAACAGTATTTGTACAATACAGACCAACTAATGGATCAAATATGTATGACCTTAGGCGGGCGTGCAGCAGAAACGATCTTTTTTAATAAAATATCTACCGGCGCCAGCAACGACCTTCAGCAGATCACCAAAATGGCTTACTCCATGGTAACCGTTTATGGAATGAATGATAAGGTGGGCAACGTGAGTTATTACGATCCTGCACAGGAGAATACTTTTCAAAAACCTTTTAGTGAAGAAACGGGAAAAATGATAGACGAAGAGGTGCGCAAACTGATTGATGTGGCTTTTCAGCGTACAAAGGAATTGCTTACAGAAAGAAAAAATGAAGTAGAAATACTGGCAAAAGAATTATTAAAAAGAGAAGTTTTATTTCAAAGTGATGTGGAAGCGTTGATAGGAAAAAGGCCTTTTGAAGATAAGAAGGCGCTTGATTTCATTGATAATCCCAAGGAGGCAGTAGTGGACAATCCAATACATGTAGTGGATACCAATGGTCAGGAAGGTTTATCATAATACAGCGCCAGGCATGGGGAAGAATGTGTTGTAGAATTGAATGATTTCTTCTTCTTGATATTGAAAACTAAGGGATTTAATAGAACTTCTACTTTCGCTCATTTCCTCTTGTACATAAATGGAAAGTAAACATGAAAGTATCTTCATCAAAGGAAAAAATATTAAAAAAAATAAGAAAGGCACTTACTGATCAAGTGCCTTTGCCTTTTGCAAAAAGCGAAGGTAACGAGAGCAATTTCCCTCCACCTGTACGCGAGCTGGATATATTGTTTGCTGAGGAATTTACACGCCTTTCGGGCTATTTTGCTTATTGTTTAAACTCAAGCGACCTCATGGATCAGTTAAATGTTTTATTTAAAACACGCGGTTGGAAAAATATATATTGCGTAGAAAGTGGGCTTAAAGATTTTTTGAAAAATGCTGAATGTGCACTTAATAAAACTGCCCTTGCAGATTGTGATGCATCAGTTACCGGGTGCGAACTATTAGTGGCTCGTACAGGCGCGGTTGTAATGAGTAGTGCCCAAGCAGGGGGGCGTACGGTGAGCGCCTATGCTCCAGTGCATATCTGTATTGCCGAAGTATCGCAACTGGTGTATGATACCAGAGATGCCCTAAAGTATCTCAAAGAAAAATATGGTAAGAATATCCCATCATTTATCACCTTTGCTGCAGGGCCAAGCCGAACTGCTGATATTGAAAAAACTTTAGTAACAGGAGTACATGGCCCTGGAGAAGTATATTTATTTCTGATAGATAAGCCAACATTACAATCATAAACAGCTGTTTTAAAAAATGCAAATTTCACCGGGTAAAAAGATTTATTTTCTTTCGGACTTTCACCTAGGCGCTCCCTCCCATGCCGAAAGCCTGCTGCGTGAAAAAAGAGTAGTAAAATTTCTGGATCAGATAAAAAATGATGCTGCCTTTATCTTTATAGTTGGCGACCTTTTTGATTTCTGGTTTGAATACAAGAATGTGGTGCCTAAGGGATTTGTAAGAATTTTGGGTAAGCTGGCAGAGCTCACAGACAATGGGGTAGAGGTACGTTTTTTTGTAGGCAATCACGATATGTGGATGCGGGATTATTTTGAAAAAGAATTGAATATTCCGGTTTATTACGAGCCCAGAGAATTTATTTTTAATGAAAAAATATTTTTAATAGGGCATGGAGATGGATTGGGGCCGGGAGATCACAAATACAAATTTCTAAAAAGAGTTTTTCGTAATAAATTGATGCAACGCTTTTTTGGAATGCTGCATCCTTCATGGGGAATAGGTATGGCCAATTATTTCAGCAGAAAAAGCCGTGCTGCTACAGGGCAGGGCGATGAACATTTTTTGGGAGAAGAAAAGGAATGGTTGATTATTTATGCCAGGGAGGTATTGCGCCAGAGAAAAATAGATTATTTTATTTTCGGCCATCGCCACCTTCCAATTGATTTTAAGTTGAATGAAGAAAGTGTTTATGTGAATCTTGGAGATTGGATTAAATCAAATACCTACGCAGTATTTGATGGAAAAAACTTAGAATTAAAATATCATCAGCAATGAAACACATCATAAGAGTATGGTTTCTTCTGGCAGTTTGCTTTTCACAGCACTTACCTTCATTTGCACAAAATGATTCGAGTTTTAGGGTGTTAAAGACTCTCAGCTATCCGGTTACATCTTTTGCAGTAGATAACATTGGCGAGCTTTACCTGATAACCCCCGGCAATCAGCTAAAAAAAATTAGCGAAAACGGGGATTCAATCGGAGTATTTAATCAGGTTACTAAATATGGGAAACTCACTGATGTGCAAGTGCAAAACCCTTGGAAAGCTTTATTATTTTATAGAGATTTTGCTACCATCGTAATGCTGGATAAGTACCTGAATGTGACAGGTAGTATCAATTTGCGCAATAAAAATATATTTAAAGTAAATGCAATTACTACATCTTACGACAACAATACCTGGTTATATGATGAGCAGGATAATAAAATAAAAAAGTTAGATGATGCAGGAAATGTATTGATGGAATCTACAGATTTCAGACGGTTATTTGATGAAGCAATTTCTCCACAAAACCTGGTGGATGATAATGGGCTGCTTTATTTATATGATCCCGAAAGGGGCCTCTTCATTTTTGATTATTATGGAAGTTTTAAGAGAAAAATAGCCGAATTGCATTGGGATGATTTTACCATAATCGAAAAAAAAATTTATGGCTTTGATGCCAATAACCTGTATGAATACCATGCCCTGACCAATGATGTGACCACTACACCTTTCCCGGAAATAATAAAAGGAAGTTCTGAATTAAAAATTATGAACCACAAAATATATGTGCTCAAGGCACAGCAGCTAACTATTTATTCAATGCAATAGGGGCCGGTTTCTTAAAAGGGAGTTTATTATTTCTTGAATTTAAAAGTAAATGAACAGCTTTTTTTATATTGCACTATGCCTTTTCTTCAGCAGATTTATCTGGATAATACAATTGAAAGCTACATAGGCGTAGCCATTACTATTTTAATAGCCCTGCTATTAAAGAGAATGATTTCAAAATACCTGACTGCAATAATATTTCGCCTTGGCAAAACCCAGTGGCGTGGCATGGATAAAAGAGAATTTGATCAGATCATTATCAACCCATTGGAGAGGATATTTTTGATAATTGTAATCATCTTCTCCCTCGATCGTTTAAATTTTCCAGCCGCCCTTGTTTTTACAATTCATAAGGTTACTTCAAGAGAAATAGTAGATGCCATTACCTCGGCCATTATTATTATAGCCATAGTCTCACTTATCTTAAGGTTCATGGATATACTGGTGCAAGTAATAAAGCATAAGTCAGCCAAACCGCAATCGCCAAGTGAGCACCAGCTACTTTTTTTCTTTAAAGACTTTATCCGAGTTGTTATTATCATTTTCGGGCTTGTTTTTATTTTAAAATTTTCCTTACACCTGGATATTGGCAACCTGCTTACCGGACTGAGTATTGTTGGAGCCGCTATGGCATTGGCTGCAAGAGAAAGTCTGGAAAACCTGATTGCTTCATTCATCATATTTTTTGATAAGCCGTTTGAAACCGGAGATACCGTAAAGGTGAATAACATCAATGGAACTGTAGAGCGAATAGGATTGCGCAGCACACGGATACGTACAGTGGACAAATCTTTGGTTACCGTACCTAATAAGCAAATGGTAGATAGCATTCTGGATAATTGGAGCAGCAGAAACCTTATCAGGAGTGAAATAAAAACAGTACTTTCTGCCCAATCCACATCAGTGGAGCTTCAGCAGGCTATAGGCGGCATAAAAGAAATTTTATCCGGTAAAAAGGAAGTAGTATCGCATACTGTATTTCTGCAGGAAATAGGAAATGATAATGCGCTCATTTCATCGGTATATTTTACTCCACTTAAATTATCTGCAGATGAAGTGAATGAATTAAAACAAGATATTAATCTCCAAATAAGGAAGATGCAGGAGGCTCAGAATATAAAGCCTCCGACCAGTAGAAATGTAATATTGGTAGAGGGTACACAAAAGGCCGGTATTTAAATTTAGTAATAAAATTCAATTTATTTCCCATTAATAATTTCTGTTAATTCTTTGTCCCATTTTCCGGTTTTGCCATACTCTACTATGCGCCCTTTTTCCTTTCCATTTTCCATTACTATAATAGTAGGTACATTGGTAATACCCATAGCCTGTGCGATGGTTCCTAAAGTTTTTTTGTGACGATCTACAGCAAAGAGGGTAATGCGGTTTTCAGGAAAGCCACTTGCCTCCTGTATTTTAAAAAACTTAGGTAAAACATAGTGTGTGTCCTCGCACCAGGTGCCACCAAAGATGATAAAGTATATTTTATTCTTATTCCTGCTGAGCGCATTTACTGCCGCTGTATCCGGCGCAGAATAAATTCTTTGGCTTTCGCCATACCACATAAATAAGGGCTCTGAGCTGATATCTTCTTTAGTAACGAGGCCTTTGAGCATCTTCTCATTGTTGTTGGCAGAATCAGCCAGTACCTCGTACGTAGCCTGCCCATGTACCGCAGCCACAAGCAAATAACTCGCTAATATTGTGAATATTTTTTTCATTTTTTTATTTTATAAATTGGCTTTTAATTCCAGTAGAAACGTTTTTACTTTATTCAGCGATTCAATCAATTCGTGCTGATCTAGTGACCCTTTTTTTGATTTCAATAATTCTCTTACCCCTTCAATGGTATATTTTCTTTCACGAATTAAGTAATGGATCATTTTTAAATTTCGTACATCCTCTGGCCTGAATAAACGATCGCCTTTTTTATTTTTTTTGGGTTTTAATACAGAGAATTCCTTTTCCCAATATCGAATTAAAGAAATGTTTTCATTAAACATAAGCGCCACCTCCCCGATGGGATAATATTGTTTTTCAAATAGCTCCTCATCCGCCGGAACGTTTATTTCGTAGGGTGTAGGCGCTTCATCTTTAAGTGGCTTGCGCCCTCTTTTTTGTTTTTCTTTTGTGGGTGCCGGGTTCTTCTTTTTTGCACTTTCCCTTGCTGGGGCTGCCTCATTACCAAAATCGAAATTAATTTGTGTAAATGCCATTAGTCAAGACTTTTTGCACTTCCTTTAGAAGCAATTTTTAAAATGCGGTCAAATTGTTCTGCATTTAGATCATTGTAGAAAAAGTAAACAGGATCTACTTCTCTGCCATTTACATGCACCTCGTAGTGGCAATGAGGCCCGGTGCTTTTGCCGGTGCTACCTACCCAGCCTATTACTTCTCCTCGCTTTACCTTCTCGCCGGCATGCACTTTTACCCGTACCATGTGGCCAAATAATGTTTCATAGCCATACCCATTATTAATAATTACATGGTTGCCATATCCACTCTGGTCATATCCGGCCATTTCTACCACGCCATCGCCGGTGGCATATATCGGAGTTCCTTGCGGTGCCGTAAAATCAAGGCCTTTATGCATTTTAGGGGTTCCATACACGGGGTCTATCCTCATGCCAAAACCAGAGGCTATGCGATCCAGATCGCGATTGCTAACCGGTTGAATCGCGGGTAAAGAAGCCAGCTTTTCACTCTGATTTTTAATAAGCCCCTCAATTTCATTATAACTGGCATATTGGTATTTTATTCTTGCTTGCAGATTATTTAGTGTAGAAGCAAGTTCATTTCCCAATTGCTCATCATTTATTGCTGCTACCTTTTTTATTTCTTTGTCCTGCTCATATAGTTTAGCGCGCATACTGTCTGGTAAGGGATTGGCTTCAAAAATAGAGCGATAAACCTGGTTATCTCTTTTTTCTAATAATCCCATTTCTTGTTGAAGCGCTTGCGCCTGGCTGGACAGCACATCATAATTCTCTCTCATCTTCTGGTATTTCATTTCTGCAATCTTTAGCTGCGGAGAGGGAATAAAACGAAATGCAAAAAAAACAATAATAAATGAGGTGAAAATAGCGACTGCCATAAAAGTAAAAAATCGCAAAAGTTTGACTCGAAAGGGCGTTACCAGCTTTTCGTACCGAAGTGTATTGGTATTATAGTAGTATTTTATTTTTTTCATTGTTCTACTTTCACAGCATCTTTTCACTCATTAGAAGTGCTGTTTGAAAATGGCTGCAAAGAAAATACCTTTGCATTTGAAACGGTATTTTTTTAAGCAAACAAAGATACCTTGATAATACACTAAATCAATCTTAAAATTACCCATTGGATTTATGATGAAAAGTGCAGACATACGACAGGCTTTTTTCGATTTTTTTGAAGAAAAGCTTCACCAGATTGTTCCTTCGGCCCCGATAGTAATAAAAAACGACCCTACACTCCTTTTTACCAATGCGGGTATGAATCAGTTTAAAGAATATTTTTTAGGGAATACTGTACCTCCCTTCAGCCGCGTAGCAGATACCCAGAAATGCCTGCGGGTAAGCGGAAAACACAACGACTTGGAAGAGGTAGGCGTAGATACCTACCACCATACCATGTTTGAAATGCTGGGAAATTGGAGTTTTGGAAATGCAAGCGAATTGCCCACACCCTATTTTAAAGAAGAAGCAATTGCCTGGAGCTGGGAATTGCTTACAAAAATATATAACATACCCCTCCAAAATATTTATGTAACCATATTTGAGGGCGACGCTAAAGAGGGGCTGCCTAAGGATGAGGAATCAATAGCTTATTGGGAGAAATGGATAGAAAAGGATCGTATAATCTTAGGAAATAAAAAGGATAACTTTTGGGAAATGGGCGATACGGGCCCCTGTGGGCCATGTACAGAAATACATGTTGACTGCCGAACAGAGGATGAGAAGAAAAAAATTGCCGGAAAATCATTGGTGAACAATGATCACCCACAGGTAATAGAAATATGGAATAATGTATTTATCCAATACAATAGGAAAAAGGATGGCTCACTTGAAATGCTGCCAGCAAAGCATGTAGATACCGGAATGGGTTTTGAAAGGCTGGTGCGTGTATTACAAAATAAACAAAGCAATTATGATACCGATGTATTTACAGGTACTATAAATGTTTTGGAAGAAATTACAAGGGTAAAATATGATTATTCAGATTCGCGCCAGGCAATTGCTTTTAGGGTAATTGCAGATCATATCAGGGCTATATCCTTTCCTATTGCTGATGGCCAATTGCCATCCAATACCGGTGCAGGATATGTAATCAGGCGAATACTAAGGCGGGCTGTAAGGTATTATTTTTCTTATCTGGGAATACAGGAGCCTTTGCTTTACCAACTGGTACCATTGATTGCCACTCAGTTCGAACATGTATTTCCTGAGCTTTTTGCCCAAAAGGATTTTGTAAGCAAGGTAATCCATGAGGAAGAAAATAATTTTTTGAAAACTTTGGATGCGGGATTAAAAAAACTGAACCTGCTCATTTCAGCAGGAATAAATATTGATGGCACCACGGCTTTTGAATTATATGATACCTATGGCTTCCCGATAGACCTTACTACTCTTATTGCAACTGAAAATAAGTTGACAGTAGATATTCACGGGTTTGATCTTGAAATGCAGAAACAAAAGGACAGGAGCCGCGCCGCCGCCGCAGTAGATAAAGAAGACTGGATATTATTAGGAGATCAGTTGGCGCCAAAATTTGTAGGATACCAGCTGGGCGAAGCAGAAGGCAAGATCTTAAAGTACAGAAAGACAACTACTAAAGGCAAAGCATCTTACCAAGTAGTGCTGGATGTTACTCCCTTTTATGCTGAAAGTGGGGGGCAGGTAGGCGATACAGGATTGTTTATTTCAGGAAATGAAAAGATTCCGGTTTTAAATACCAAAAAAGAAAATGACCAGATAGTACACTTTGTAGATAAATTACCCTCAGATCTTTCAAAGAAAATCACCGCAAGAATAAATACAGAGAAGCGTAAAAGCATTAAAGCGCACCACAGTGCTACGCACCTTATGCATGCGGCCTTGCGTAAGGTATTAGGGCCGCATGTAGTACAAAAGGGAAGCCTGGTGAATGAAGATTCCTTACGATTTGATTTTGCACATTTTGCAAAACTTACCAAAGAGGAAATATCAAAGGTAGAGGCTATAGTAAATGAAAAAATTCGCGAAAATGTACCTGTTGTCATTAGCGAAATGAATAAGGAGGCTGCTTTAGCCACAGGCGCTATGGCATTATTTGGTGAAAAATATGGCGATACAGTTCGGGTGGTTACCATAGATCCTGCATTTTCTATTGAGCTTTGCGGGGGCACCCATATTTCATTCACCGGCGAATTGGGTTTTTTCAAAATTCTATCTGAAACAGCTATAGGGGCAGGTGTGCGCCGAATTGAAGCTGTAAGCGGCTCAGCGGCAGAAAGGTTTATTCAACTTCATTTATCAGAGTTAGAAAGCATTCGTCAACTTTTGAATAATGCAAAGAGTGCAGAAAATGCAGTGAGTGCCTTGATGCAGGAGCATGATGTACTCAAAAAGCAGGTGGAAAAAATGGCTCACCAACAAATTGTGGCTTTGAAAGCTGATCTCTTGAAAAAAGTAGAACAAATAAATGGCGTACCCTTTTTAGGAGCTATCGTGGATTTGCCTGAGACGGCGCTCTTAAAAAAATTGACAGTTTTAATACATGGCGAATTGCCAAACTCCGTTATTTTATTATTGTCCACTAATGAAGGAAAGGTGCAAGTGGTATTGATGATAGACGATCAATTAGTGGCAACAAGGAATTTGCAGGCTCAAAAAATAATCAAAGATAAAATTGCGCCTTTAATTAAAGGGGGTGGTGGTGGTCAGCCTTCTTTTGCAAGTGCCGGAGGTACAGACAATAGCAGGCTTAGTGAAGTAATTGGTGCTGTAAAGGAACTGCTTTAGCCAAAAGCTTATCAATACACATTTCGATATTGGCAATTTTGCTGCCATTTAAGTTTGTGTTGAATGTTATTTTATTGGTGCCATAGCAAAAGGAATATTGATTAATTAGGATATTTAAAAAACGCATATTAGTTTTGCGCTCGGACTTACTTATAACCACTTTCCTGATAAAAGGCCATTCTTATATCGGATGTTAAATATGGAAACTTCCAATTTATAAGAGCGTGTATTATTTTTTAATTATAAAAATGGTTAGAAGTATGAATTGTACTAAAATTTTCCTTGGCCTATTAATTATGCCATTCATTTTTTCATGTAGCAATACCCGCAAATTAGTTTACTTTAATAATGTTGGAAATAACACCTTTGCCGGCGAAAGCAAGGCAGATAATATTTTGCTGGCACCCAATGATATATTAAGTATTACTATCAGTAGTCTTAATCCTGAAGCATCGGCTATATTTAACCCCAAGAAGGAGTCGGTTACTAAGGCTACCACCGTTACGGGTTCTAATACAGAGAGCGGGGGGTACCTTATAGATCCAGACGGAAATATTCAATTGCCGGTTTTAGGTAAGATAAAAGCTGCTGGCCTGAATAAGGCACAATTGAAGGACTACATTACTAATTTACTTCTTACTCAAAAATTATTAAAGGACCCGCTTGTAGAAGTAAGGTTTTTAAATTATGAAGTGACGGTATTGGGGGAGGTGGGTAGGCCTACGGTTATTACCGTGCCAAGCGAAAAAATTTCTATGTTAAAGGCACTTGGCCTTGCCGGAGATTTAACGATTTACGGCAGAAGGGACAATGTATTATTAATAAGAGAAGAGAATGGTCAAAGAGTTACCCGGCAAATAGATTTAACAGCAAAGGAATTTTTGGGTTCGCCATATTATTACTTAGAGCCCAACGATGTTGTGTATGTGCAGCCCAATAAGGCACGCGCTTCTCAAGCTACTATGTGGCCACAACTGGTTCCCATTTTATTAACCGGGCTTTCAGTGGTTGTAATTGTTCTTGACCGCGTTTTCCGGTAAAAATATTTGATCACTTTCATATCAACTTATCATGACACCCAAAGCCCCCAACCTACAACAGGAGGAAGAAAACCTTATTCAAAAAATTTTTGCTAAATACATGCCTTATTGGCCGCTGTTTGTTATAGCTTTTATTCTGGCAGTACTTTCAGCGTGGTTATATATTAAATCGTCCACCCCAATATATCAGGCTACAGCTACCCTTATTATTAAAGATGAAAAAAAGGGAAATGAAGAATCAAAAATTACGGAATCTCTGGATCAGATTTCTTCAAAAAAAATTGTTGAAAATGAGATTGAAGTATTACAGTCGAGAAAGCTGATGCAGGATGTTGCATCAAAACTCAATCTTTTTACTCCAATAAGTGAGAAAAAATCTTTCAAATATACTTCTGCATATTACTCTTCGCCTATAATAGCCAAGGCACTTGAGCCCGAATTGCTCCAGTCCAAGGCTAATATCCCTTTAAGTTATGATGAGGCAAAGAAAACGGTAACAATAGAAAATAAATATACTTACCCATTGGACTCAAGTGTAAATACCCCTTATGGTAAGATGGTATTTGCACACAATGACAATTATCAATCTGGCAACAATAGCAATCATCCCTATTTTCTTTCTATCTATAGTCCTCGTGAAATAGTACCCGGATTGTTAAGTAAATTAAAGGCAGAGCCTTCCGGAAAGCTTTCTTCAATAGTCAATTTAAGTTATTTGGATGAGGTGCCTGCACGAGCAGAGAAAATTTTGAACCAGTTAATTAATTCATACCGTCAATCTGAAATAGATGATAAAAATTCTTTGGCACGCAACACCTTGGAATTTGTAAATAAACGAATAGCATTGGTAACAGGCTCTTTAGATACAATTCAACAAAAAGTACAGGCTTACAAATCTGGTAAGGATGCGGTAGATATAAGCACACAGGGCCAATTATATCTTCAAAACGTAAGCCAGAATGACCAGAAGCTGGGCGATGTAAATAGCCAGATATCTGTATTAAATCAGGTAGAAAGTTTTGTGAAAAACAGTAATAATAGTGAAGGGATTGTGCCCTCTACACTGGGCGTGAGTGATCCAATGCTTTCAGAATTGCTTACCAAATTGAATGGGCTGGAGTTAGAATATGAAAAGGGTAAAGCCACCATAGGTGAGAATAACCCACGACTGCTGGAAATAAAAGATCAGATAACTAAGATAAAGCCGAATATCTTAAAGAACATCAATAGTCAGCAGAAGAGTTTGTATGCAATGAGAAATAATATTAGCTCTACCAACAGCAGCTATAACTCTATGCTGCGCCAAGTGCCACAAAAGGAACGTCAGTTGATAGACATTAGCCGTGAGGAGCAAAATAAGCGGGATATCTATCAATTTCTACTTCAGAAAAAGGAAGAAAGTGAAATAGCTTATGCGTCTTCCGTAGCCAATAACAAAGTAGTAGATTATGCAGAGGCGGGCGCCAACCCTGTTTCACCCAAAAAAATGATCATTTATGTGGGCGCTTTGGCATTGTTTATGGGGCTACTCTTGTTCTACATTGCCATCAAAGAATCAATGAATGGGAAGGTGCTGTACCGTCAGGAAATAGAATCCCGTACCGAAATACCCATAATAGGCGAAGTGGCATTTGACAAGAGTAAAAAACCACTTGTAATAGAGGCAGGCAAGCGGAGTTTTATTGCAGAAGAATTCAGAAAATTAAGGCTCTCTCTAACCTATTTAGGAATTGATGCTACGCATAAAAAAATTCTTGTTACCTCTAGTATTTCCGGAGAGGGCAAAAGTTTTATAGCCTCTAATCTTGCCATAAGCATGACGCTTACCGGCAAAAAGGTAGCGCTGATAGATATGGATTTAAACAACCCAACCCATGCCAAGATATTTAATTTAGAAAGTGGTGTAGGTGTTAGTGATTTTCTGCAAGGGAGAGCTAAAATAAGCGAAATAATTAAAGAACTTCCTACGTTTAAGGATCTGAGTCTGGTTACGGCAGGAAATTTGCCTGAAAACCCTACCGAATTATTGTCGAATGGAAAAGTAGAAGGTTTAATTGAATATTTTGATAAAAACTATGATGTGGTGATTATAGATACCTCGCCTATGGTATTGGTAACCGATGGTTACCTGCTTACGCATCTTTGCGATGCCACCCTTTATGTAATCAGGCATGGATATACCCCCAAGATTCTGGTAAAGCGGATTGATGAAAATAATCAAATCAATCCAATCCATAACCCTGCTATTATTTTTAATGGGGTGAAGCAAAAAGGATATCTCGCTACAAATTACGGCTACGGATATGGATATGATTATGTATATGGCCAGCAGAAGCCCAAAAAGGGCCTGTTTAAAAAATCGTAATTAATTTTTTATTAAGTCAAACCTGGCTAAAGGGCTGCTATTTTTCTCAAAAAAAATCTATTGACATCAGCATAAAAAAATGTGACTGAGAGTGGCGAAGCCATTCGAAACAAATTAAATTTAAAGTGAATATAAATTGCTCATTTCTTAAGTTGCCCTATATTTCTTTCAATATTAAAGCAAGTGTTTCTCTAACATTTTTCTCCAATTTTGAATAAACAATATGAACGATACCTCAAATTAATCCTCGTATGCTTGGATTTTATTATCCTTAATTTGATTCTTTTTTTGGGGCGGCTATTTTTTGCCAAGAGCCTTCCGGTAGAATACAAGCATTCTTATACTATGTATAGCTATATGGCTAATGCAAACTGGGCAGTGCTTAGCTTCTTTGGTGCTACTTATGCTAAACGGATTATTCAGGAATTTGTAAATTTTCTAAAAAGAACGATTCAAATATATTTTGTTTGGATAATTCTTGTGCTGGGTTATTTATTTTTTACCCGCGAATTACTGCTTTCCCGATTATTTATAGCCCTTACTATTGCTGCTTTTGGCGTAGGCCTGCTATCAAGCAGGTTTCTTTATCTGGCAATAAGTAATTATTTAAAAACGCAGAAAAATTTAGTCAAAAAAGTAATGATTCTTGGGCTAAATGATACAGCCAGAAAACTTACAAGGTATTTGGAGGAGGAGGGAGTCAATACCCAAATAGTGGGCTATATAGAAGATGAAGATAAGGTAACCCAATTGTCGCCTTACCCTGTGCTGGGCGGAATAGATCAGGCTCTTTCTATTTCGAGAAGCTTAGGTATAGAGGAACTGTACAGCACTATAATGCCGGAAGAAAACGGAGGAATATACGACCTGATGTATCAGGCAGAGAAAGAATGTATCCGGTTTAAGATTGTGCCTAATTTATCCATATTTATCAAAAGAGATATTCACATTGATTACTATCGAGATCTGCCCATATTATCGCTGCGAAATGAGGCATTGGACGATGTAGGAAACAGGTTTAAGAAAAGAGCTTTAGATTTAGCAGTTAGTATTCCCGTAATTATTTTTATCCTTTCATGGCTACTACCCCTATTAGGGTTGCTTATATTATTAGAATCCCGTGGGCCGGTTTTTTTTAAGCAAATGCGTACCGGCAAAAACCTAAAACCCTTTATGTGCTGGAAATTCAGAAGCATGCGGGTAAATAGTGATGCCAATAAAAAACAAACCACTAAGCAAGACCCGCGCATAACCAGAATAGGAAGAATTTTAAGAAAAACCAGCTTAGACGAGTTTCCTCAATTTATCAATGTATTTATGGGAGATATGAGCCTTGTAGGGCCACGGCCACACATGCTAAAGCATACCACCGACTATGCTGAGATAGTAGATGAATATTCCGTAAGGCAATTTGCCAAACCTGGCATAACAGGGTGGGCACAAATAAATGGCTACAGAGGCGAAATTACCAATGCTGACCAGATTCAAATGAGGGTAAACCTGGATGTATGGTATATAGAAAACTGGACACTTTGGCTTGATATTCAAATTTTATTTTTAACGGCTTATAAAATTTTCAAAGGGGATAATAAGGCGTATTAGACCTGTATGCGAATTGCCTTTGATTGGTAAAAAAAAAATTGCCGTTTTCTCTTGCTTGCTATTTTTAATTAATCTACATTTGCCCTCAACACACACATCCTGTATATCCTTTTTAAAGGCTATTAACAAATGAGTTGATAATTTGTAAAATATCATTTGTTAAACTTTCCCAACAGTTAACGCTTAGTATTGTTTTTTTCAGACCTCTGGCATTATTATTCGTATTGAAGATATGCCTAAAATAAACTGAGTTTGAACATTTTGGACAGTTTAAAAAACACCTTTTATGGAAAAAAATTGGCATATACTATACACTAGGCCTTCTACCGAAAAAAAAGTTGCTGCTACCCTTGCAAAAAGGAAAGTAGAAGGTTTTCTACCTATTTGTAATAAAGAAAAAAATGAGGTCTTTTTATCTAAACAAGGCAAGGAGCCACTTTTTGCTGGGTATGTATTTGTATATGTACCTACAGAAATGCTGGAAGATGTACAAAAAGCATCCGGGGCTGTAAGCCTTGTATATTGGAAGGGGAAGCCCGCGATTGTATCTGAAAGTGATATTCAACAGATTAAAAATTTTGTGGAGTTGCATAGTACTGTAGAACTGCTTCCTATTGATGTGAATTCGAAAGAAGAAAGATCCCATATTAATAAATCGCCTATAGTAGTCGGTAATAAAAAATCTTCTACTTTTAGTCAAACTTTTAGAGTAATACTACCTACACTGGGTTATATTTTGTCTGCCAAAGGTGAAATGAGGTTTAACACCAACGTAATACATCTGAACGAAAGGGCACTAAACTGATTGCAGGTGTGATTGATTATTGAGTACCTGTTTGCTGCTAAGGAATAGCATAGAAGATTTATTTGTAACTCTATGGCAGAAATCCATTACCCATAATTCTTTTGTTCCAATCTATTTATCAAAATAGCCCACACGGCTTGCATTATAAAATGCACCCCTGACTGGAGATGGGAAAGTATAATTGTTTTTTACCTTTACATGATCAGATATTTTTTTCATTGGCGGCATAGTACCAATGATTGAAATCAAAAATTAGCATGAAGAATACGGCGGCAATGGCTTTAAAAACGGTAACTGCATTTATAAATAAGGGGCAGGAGCGTAGCGTAAAAGCTAAGAAAAATATAATTGCATCTTTCCTAATCAAGGGGTTGGGTATAGCAATAAGTTTGGTATTAGTACCCTTAACTATAAGCTACATAGATCCGGCACGATATGGTATTTGGCTTACGCTCAGTTCTATGGTGGTGTGGTTTAGTTTTTTTGATATAGGGTTTGGAAATGGATTGCGCAATAAATTTGCGGAAGCATTAGCCAAAGGCGAGCATGATTTGGCCCGAGTGTATGTAAGCACTACCTATGCTATTTTAAGCATCATAATAGGAGTAGTATTGGTTATTTTCTTTTGTGTAAATCCATTTCTCAACTGGGCTACTATGCTCAATACACCAAAAGAGATGGCCGGCGAACTGAGTATTTTAGCAATAATTGTTTTTGTATTCTTTTGCCTAAAATTTGTATTTCAATTGCTCACTACCGTTTTAACAGCCAATCAAGAGCCCGCAAAAGCCTCAGCTTTTGATTTTTTTGGAAGCCTACTTTCATTAATAATAATATTTACCCTTACAAAAACTACTGAAGGGAATTTAATTTATCTCGGCATAGTATTAAGTTGCGTACCAGTTTTGGTGCTTTTAGCATCTAGCATTTGGTTTTATACCCATGATTATAAAAGGTATGCTCCGTCTATAAAGTTTGTAAAATTTACCTATGCCCGCAATCTGATGAGCCTGGGCCTTATTTTTTTTATAATACAGATAGGAGCAATCGTTTTATTTAATACCAATAATATTATAATCACACAACTATTCGGGCCACAGCAGGTAACAGTATATGATGTATCGTATAAGCTGTTTTCGGTAGTAATTATGATATTTAGCATTATTGCCGGCCCATTGTGGAGCGCCTATACCGATGCGTATGTAAGAAATGATTTTGCCTGGATAAAGGGTACTATATCAAAAATGGAAAAAATATGGGGCGTAATGATTGTTTTTACTGTGGGGTTATTATTGGCATCGCCACTTATTTTTAAATATTGGATTGGAAAAAAAGTAACCTTCCCCTTTACACTTTCTATAGCAATGTGCCTATATGTGATAGTATATATCTGGCAAAATATTCATGTATTTTTATTGAATGGAATTGGAAAAATAAGGCTGCAGCTGTATCTGGTAATTATTACTAGCCTTATCAATATACCACTTGCTATATTTATGGCAAAAAAATTTGGGCTGGTAGGAATTACCATTACGAGTACCTTTCTGTTTTTGGTAATGGGAATTATATTTTCCATCCAAACCAGAAAAATCTTGAACGGCACTGCTACTCATGTTTGGAATAAATGACTTTGATAAAATATTTTAAAAATTTTTTCCGAAATACTTTGGGGCTTTTAAAAGTAGCCGCCAAGAATGATTATGTGTTTTGGAATCAACTGGGCAGTTCGCGGGTAAATTGCGATATTGATCCGCAAACAAAGTTTACCGGTGTGCATAGTCTGGAAAATGTATCTGTTCAAAAAGGAACGTACATTGCTTTTAATGCCAATATTTCTAATACCTCTATTGGTAAATTTTGCTCTATAGGGCCCAATTTTTTTTGTGGCTGGGGCATTCATCCTGTAAATGGTATTTCTACCTCCCCGGCTTTTTATTCCACTAGAAAGCAAGCCGGATTTACCTTTAGCACAACGGATAAATGTATAGAGCGAAAAAATATTACCATAGGCAATGATGTTTTTATAGGGATGAATGTAACTGTACTAGATGGAGTAACTATAGGCGATGGTGCTGTAATAGGTGCCGGTGCGGTAGTGAGTAAGGATATTCCCCCGTATGCAATTGCTGTAGGCAGCCCCATTCAAATAGTTAAGTACAGATTTTCACAAGAAAAAATTGATGCACTACTTGCCATACGATGGTGGGATCAGAATGATGATACACTAAGGATGGTAGAGCAAAACTTTTTTGAAATAGATAAATTTATTGAAGGCCGTAATGGAAAATAAATTTTGTAGTCATGGATATTTTTTAAGCATTACAATCGGGAGTTATTAATTTTTCAAAAAAAATAAGAATGCCGGATAAGGCTGATAGCTTATTTGAGGCTAGGCGTCAATCCAAAAAGGATAAAATGCAGGAGCACTTTTGGTGGGGCATTATTATTTACATGGCTGCCTTTGTTATTTCTACATCTACTATTGTAAATTATGTAATTTGTCAGGGCATACAGGCCATAGGCTTATTAATTATTTTTTCTGCAGCCTTTAGGCTGATAAAATGGAATTTTGAAAATGACTATCTGCAAGTGCTGTTTTCTCTTTATTGTATTTGGGCATTTTTTGTAATAGCAAGAGGCTTTGCAATAGATGCAGAAAGTGTGAAGACAATGCTGTTTGATGCAGACTTTGGTTTATTGCCCTATCTCGTTCCTTTTGTATTGTTGCTTCCGGTTACGCTAAAAAATTTTAACCAACTTTTTAAAGTAATCATCATTTTAGGGCTTTTGTTTTTTTTATACGACATTTTGTTTTATAAAAACCTGATGAACCTGAGCTACGATGATGATAATACCAAGTTTACTTTTGAATTTTTTGCCAAGTACCTTAGCGTACCGAGCGGATTTATTTTGCTTACCTATTCTTATCATTCTAGCCGGCGAAAAATTTTTGCATTTGCGGTACTTCTCGTTTGTATAATTTTTTCCATTATCAGGGCACGCCGCGCATTGCTGTTTATGTCATTAAGCCCAATGGTAGTGTCTTTTTTTCTTTATTTTTTGATGAGTAAAAGAAAAATGCTTAATTTTTTTATAGCATTTATTCTAAGCCTTGTACTGATAAATGTGGGGGTGAATATTTACAATAAAAATCCCAACGGCATGTTTAATTTATTGTCTGAAAGAATAGAGGACGACACGAGGTCGGGTGTAGAAGATTGTTTTTATAAAGATATGGATAGCAAAGATTGGATAATAGGCAGAGGTATGAGTGGCCAATATTATTGCCCCGGCATAGATGTAGGCAACCGAACCGGATACAGAAGAATTATCGAAACAGATTATTTAAACATTATACTCAAAGGCGGGCTTATAAGTTTGGGGCTGCTAGCGCTTATAATGATTCCGGCGGTAGTGCTGGGCTTCTTTTTTTCAAAAAACTTATTGTCTAAGGCGGCAGCCTGTTGGATTTTTTTATGGCTAATAGATTTGTATCCTGCCAATGTTTTTGCATTTACCTTAAATCATTTATTGACGTGGATAGCAGTGGGTATATGCTATTCCAAAACCATTAGAAACCTGCCGGATATAAAATTGAAAAATTATTTTCTATCTGCAAAGTGGCAATGATATTTTTTTTAGACCCCTTCAAAACAAAATGAACACACCAAAAGTATTAATAGTAGGCCAACCGTTTAATAACGACACTGGAGGAGGTATCACCCTCTCTAATCTTTTTGCCGGTTGGGAAAAAGAAAAACTTGCAGTAGTATGTTCTGGATATTCAATGGAGCATAATATTGATACAAGTATATGTGATAACTATTATCAATTAGGCTACCTAGAAACGAAATATTGGTTTCCTTTTAATTATTTAAAAAGAAAATATTACTCAGGTAAAATTGAATTTGGTGAAAAGAAGATTCAAAATTTTACTATTCAAAAATCAAAGCTAAGAGTAAATATTTTGATGAAATATTTTTGGCCATTTATCAATTATTTGGGGATATCGCATGTGTTCGTAAAGACAAAAATCTCAAATAATTTTGAAGAATGGCTTAAATCTTTTAATCCGGATGTTATATATGTTCAACCAACAGGGTTAGATGCGGTTAATTTTTGTATATCGATTAGTGATTATCTGAAAAAACCAATGGTGTTTCACATGATGGATGATTGGCCTTCAATTGTAAGTGGGTTGTTCAAAAACTATTGGTATAAAAGAAATGACCAAGCACTCCGCAAGCTATTTGATAAATGTAAGTTATTGCTGAGCATTAGTGATTTTATGGCAGAAGAATATAAGGCGAGATATGGAAAAGATTTTTTTACTTTTCATAACCCAATAAATATTCCCTTTTGGAAGCAGCACCAGCGTACTAATTATGAATTTCATGATTGTATAAACATTTTATACGCAGGGAGAATAGGGTTAGGTATTGATACTTCTCTAGAAACGATTGCACAGGCTATTAAAGAAGCAGCTTCGGTATCTCAACTACATATAAAATTTATTCTTCAGACACCAGAAAAACCGGAATGGATAAATAAATATGATTGCGTGGTTCACCAGCCACAAGTGCCCTATGAAGAACTTCCTGAAAGGCTTGCCGCTGCTGATTTTTTGGTACTGCCTTATGATTTTTCTGAGAAGTCAATTAAATATATAAAGTACTCTATGCCTACTAAGGCGCCTGAATACATGATGAGCGGAACCCCAATAATTTTATTTGCTCCAGAGGATACGGCGGTAGTTAAATATTGCCAAAAATACAATTGCGCTCAACTAATAACCAACCAGGAAGTATCTGCAATTATAGAGGGTATCCTCGAATTAATTAATTGCAAAGGTAAACGGGAAGAAATGGCTTCCAATGCAATTAATATTGTAGAATCGAAGCATGATTCTTTAAAAATAACAAAGGAGTTTGCGGCAGCCATAAGTTCTGTGGTTCAGAATTAACGTAGTAGCATAATGTATAACCTTGTAATAGCAATACCTACCTTCAAAAGGCCTGCAATGCTGGAGAAATTAATTCTCTCCATTAAAGGCAATCAGATAGATGCCGCACTGATAAAGAGTGTACAGATATTAGTGGTGGACAATGATGGCGAGCGAAGCGCTGAAGAAATTACCAATAAAATGGGTACATCACATTCCGATTTTTTTAAAGTGTTGTATCACTGCTATCCGGAAAAGGGTCTTTCTAATGTAAGAAATGAAATATTTAGAAAGGCGCTAGAGATGAAACCGGATTATATAGTTTGTATAGATGACGATGAGTACGCTACTCCGCATTGGCTCAATGAACTAATAGCAACTGTAACTGTAAACCATGCAGATATTGCTATGGGGCCTGTGTATCCTGAGCTAGCGGCTAAGGCGCCGGTATCTGTTTCTCATTGGTTTCAAAATCCTGAAAGAATAAACAATCAGCCACTTGATTTTTTTGAAACCGGAAATTATATTATCAGTACCCGCTTTTTGGTAGAACACAATCTGAAATTCAATATGATGTTCAACCTTACCGGTGCTGAGGATTCTTATTTTGGGGTGGAGGCACTGAAGAACGGAGCAAAAATTTATTCTGCTGCCAATGCTATTGCTTATGAAAACATTTCAGAAAAAAGGGCTACTATAAACTGGCTGATAAAAAGGAGCTATAGAGGCGCCCAAACATTTACCTACATATTGCGGCTGGAAAAAAAGTACACTGCATTATTAAAAAAAATGGCGGTGAATATAGTATATCTGATTGCCGGTTTTTTTGCTCTAATATTATTGCCTTTTCAAACTAAATACCGGTACTGGGGCGTTTTAAAAATTGCAGAATCAGCCGGTAGCTTTGCAAGCCTCGGTGGCCTTAGCTACAACGAATATGGAAAGGATAAAAAATAATAATATAAATTATTCACTTTTTAATTAAGACTGCCTCATGTGTGGGATAAATGGAATAGTATCATTAAATAATTCTAAAGATTTTAATTCTTCAGATTATCTAAAGCCTAAAATTCAGGCCATGAATGATAGCATCATTCATCGTGGCCCCGACTCAGAGGGCGTGTTTATTCAAAACCCTGCCTGCTTTGGGTTTCGTAGGCTTAGCATCATTGACCTTAATGATACGGCTAATCAGCCAATGAAGAGTAATGATGGCCAAATAGTATTGGTATTTAATGGCGAAATATACAATTACATCGAAATAAAAAACGAGCTGATTAGTAAAGGGTATCAGTTTCGCACGCAATCAGATACAGAAGTAATTATAAACAGCTACCTGGAGTACGGCGATGATTGTGTGCAAAAGTTTAATGGTATGTGGGCAATAGCCATTTATGATTTCAGAAAAAATCGCCTGTTTTGTTCGCGCGATCGCTTTGGGGTAAAGCCATTTTATTACTGTATTGAGAATGGCTTTCTGTATTTTTCTAGCGAACTCAAAGCGCTGCATAAAGTTTGCAATCTAAGGCATGCAAATCGCAGTAAAGTGTATGAATACCTTGCTTACGGGTATAGAATAAATGATGGAGAAACATTTTTGGAAAATTGCTCTGAACTGTTGCCCGGCCATAATCTCATTGTTGAAAATGCACAATTAAACATTAAAAGATACTATCAGCTCAAAGAGAATTTATTTCAGCACGACGATGCGCTTTCTTACTATGAAGAGTACATTCGATTGTTTGAAAGTGCCGTAAAACTAAGATACCGGAGCGATGTGCCCGTAGCTTTATTATTGAGCGGTGGCTTAGATTCGTCTGCCATTGCCAAGGTGGCGGATAACTTAATAGAAAGAGGCGAATTAAAGCAAAACACCATTCAGGCTTTTATTGCTTCTTTTCCCGGATATCAGCATGATGAAACTCCGATAGCAAAGGAACTAGTAAAAACCTGCAAGCACATAGAACTGCACGAAATAAAAATAGACTCGAAGCACATTACGGATCATTTAGAGCAAACTATTTACGATTTAGACCATCCACTGGCATCCTTCACCAGTATTGCTCATAATAATATAATGCGAGCATGCCATGATAAGGGAATAAAAGTGGTACTGAATGGGCAGGGCAGTGATGAGGCCTATGCGGGATACGACAGGTACATATCGGGAGCATACCTGCTCGACCAACTTTTGACGAAAGATGGAAAATTTTTAAAATCATTAAAGGATATTAATAAAAGGCATGGGTACTCTACCCTCTTTTTGGCATCGCAAATGATGAAGTCTGTAGTGAGTCAGGATTATGCCTCTTATCTGCGAGCCAAATATCAGGAAAAATCACTCTCTTTTTTCTCGCCTCAATTTGTTTCGGCCAATAAAAACCATCTTAAGCCGGAATACCGCTTTTCATTAAAAGGGAAGAATTTTGACAAATACCTTTTGGCGCAGATTAATCAATTTGGGCTCAACCATATTCTGCATTATGAAGATGTATCTTCCATGAATCAATCTATAGAAATTCGTTCGCCCTTTATGGATTACAGGCTTATGGAGTTTGCATTCTCTATTCCTAACGACTTAAAATTTAAAGAAGGCATAACCAAATATATACAGCGAGAAACTATCGGAAAATCATTGCCGGATTCCATTACTAAAAACAATAAGAAAATCGGTTTTATGACTCCGTTTAATGATTATTTGAAGAACAATCAGGAATTTAAAAATTTTGTAGATACAATGCTTCACTCTGCCAGCTTCACTTCCAAGGAAATCTGGAATGCCAAAAAGATAGCTGATGTATTTGCCAATCCGGGCCAATTGCCGCAATTCCCTTTTTGGCGTGTGATCAATCTGGAAGTGTGGTCTAAAGCGTATAACATTACTAATCTATAAAAAGGCGTACTGAATTCCATTGAAGAAAGTAGTAATTATTCAACAAATTATCCCGGAGTATAGAGTGCCGTTTTTTAATTTATTAAGAGAAGCGCTGGCAAAAGAAAATGTGGAGCTCAGTTTGATACACAGCAATGCCGATACATCATCTAATACCTCACCCATAAGCTGGGCAACGGTAATCCATAATCGAAAATTAAATTTGGGATTGATGCAATTGATTTGGCAGCCCGTAATGCAATACCTGAAGGGAAAAGATATGGTGGTGGTGGAAAAATCAAACAAATTGCTATTGAACTATTACTTAATACTCACCCGCCTATTTTCTAAAAGAAAATTAGCCTTTTGGGGGCATGGTCGAAATATGCAGGTAGAACCTAATAGTGGCCAGAATAAATTTGCAGTGTTAACATTAAAATATTGCCATTGGTGGTTTGCTTATACACAAGGCGTAAAAGATTTTCTGATAAGACATAAGTACCCTGCAAGCCGTATTACCAATGTGCAAAATGCGATTGACACGCGTGTATTGCAAGAAGGTATTCAGAAGATTACAGAGGCGGAGATAGCTAAACTAAAACAAGAGATGGGAATAAAGGGTAATAAGGTGGCCATTTTTTGTGGAAGAATGTATCCGGAAAAGAGAATAGATTTTATTTTGGAAAGTTGTTACATTATAAAAAAATCTATTCCGGATTTTGAAATGATTTTCATTGGCTCCGGTCAGGATGCACCAATGGTACAGGAGGCTGCCTCAGTACATAAATGGATATACTATGTAGGCCCAAAGAGTGGCGCAGAGCGGATAAAATATTTTAAAATAGCGCAGGTGCAATTAATGCCCGGCTTAGTAGGTTTGGGAGTGTTAGACTCTTTTGCTTTGGAAACACCCATCATTACTACCAATTATAAATATCACAGTCCTGAAGTTGAATATATTCAAGACGGGAAGAATGGCATCATTGCAGAAAATGATCTTGATATCTATTCGCAAAGAGTAGTGGAAACATTAAGTAATAATAAATACCAGCAATTAATAGAAGGATGCAGATTGTCTGCCCAAAAATATACAATAGAAACAATGGTTAATAATTTTAAGTCAGGCATCTTAGCATGTATGGCCTCATCCTGAAGGGTAGGTGTCGGTTTCAAATTTTATGACTGTTATTTAAAATGCCAAATTAATTTTTATCAAAACTTTTCCTAAAAAGAAAATATTATGCATTCTTCAACTGCCGCCGCCCGTACATGGTGTGAGCGTAATGAATGAATATGTAGTGCAAAGTAAATTGTTGCAGAGCGAATTTGATATCAAGGCTATTGATCTTAAGTTTGGAAGGTCTATTAAAGAGCTGCAAAAATTTAGTTTTAAAAAAGTGTATCAGGCAGCCTCGTACCTGTTTCGCATAGCGGGAAATATTATTTCTTACAAGCCACAATTAATTTATTTTACCGTTTCCCCTACCGGGTTTGCTTTTTACAGAGATGCCTCCTACATTTTATTAATGAAATTATTTCGGACAAAAATTTTAATTCACTTGCATGGCAAGGGAATTGACAAAGCTAGCCATGAGAGTAAAGTAAAGTGCAGTATTTATAAAATTGTTTTTAAGAACATAAGAATAATTTGCCTTTCTGATAGGCTATCGGAAGATATTAGAAATGTGTACAACGGTATTCCATTTATAGTGCCAAACGGAATAAGGGTAGAAAATTTATCCAATCATATTTCAAGGCCGGATACCACTGTGCCGGAAATTTTGTACCTGTCAAATTTTATAAAAAATAAGGGCGTGCTGATATTGCTGGATGCTTTGAATATTTTAAAAAACAAAGGCTACCAGTTCAAAACCGTACTGGTGGGCGCACCATCTGATGTAACTAACGAGATGCTGGAAAATACAATGTTGGCAAAAGGGCTTAACAATTATATCCAAGTAGCAGGCCCACTGTTGGGTGAAGAAAAATTTAAGGCATATAGAGCAGCGGATCTTTTTGTATTTCCTACCTATAATGATTCCTTTCCTTTGGTAACGCTGGAAGCCATGCAGTTTGGCCTTCCGGTAATTTCTACATTTGAAGGTAGCATACCAGATATAGTGGTAGACAATGAAACAGGAATGCTAGTAGAAAGAGAAAACTCGAATACACTTGCTGAAAAAATTGGAGAACTGCTAAGAGATACAGAAAAAAGAAAATGCATGGGGCAAAAAGGCAGGGAACGGTTTTTGAATAATTATACCATGGATCATTTTGAAAAAAATATGTTTAGCATATTTAAAGAACTATTGAACTAATAAAATTATTAAAATAGTATTTACCTAGATATTTATGTGCGGATTAGCTGGTTTTATTGGATTTCAAAATAATTTGCAACTTGCGGAAGGTGCCAATCGGTGCCAGAAACATCGTGGCCCTGATAATCAATCTACCTGGAATGATGCGTACATAGCGCTAGCGCATCAAAGGCTTTCCATTATTGATTTAAGCGATAGTGCTAACCAACCTTTTCATAAAGATGAGTTGGTAATTGTATTTAATGGAGAAATATATAATTACAAAGAGCTTCAGGCAAAGCTGATTGCTGAAAAAAATGTATCCTTCATTACATCAGGCGATACAGAAGTAATATTAGAAATGTACCGGCATTATGGCGAGGCCTGTTTGAATGAGTTCACAGGTATGTTTGCCTTTGCCATCTACAATAAAATAAATGCAGCACTTTTTATTGCTCGCGATCATTTTGGTATTAAGCCTTTATTCTATACGCAAATTGGAGATGCCTTTGCTTTTAGTTCAGAGTTAAAAACTTTGGTAGGCATACCCGGATTTAATAAAACCATCAATAAAAAATCATTAGTTAGTTGCCTTAATTATTTATGGGTGTCGGGCAATGAAACCATGTTTGATAATTGCTATAAACTGCCCCCGGCGCATTATCTAAAACTTGCGCCCAATCAGAAGGCTCGTATGGAAAGATATTGGCATTTGAATGATAAAGCTACGCTTTCCGCAATTGATGCCGCATCTATACCAGAGGCAGTAGGGCATACGATAGAAAGTGCAGTAAGCAGGCACATGATAGCAGATGTACCGGTAAGTAGTTTTTTAAGCGGTGGGCTAGACTCTTCGCTGATAGCCGTGCTGGCCAAAAGAATAAATAAAAATTTATCTACCTATACTATTTCTACTTCTGCAAAAGATAAGCAGGTAGAAAAAATGCCGGATGATGAAAAGTATGCGCAGATAGCGGCCGATACTTATGGGTTAGACCATCACGTAATTGAAATTTCGCCTGAGATTGTTCGCGATTTGCCACTTATGGTGCGCACCTTGGATGAGCCAATTGGGGATCCGGCAGCGCTCAATACTTATTTGATCTGCAATGCAGCAAGAGCGCAAGGCGCTAAGGTGCTGCTATCGGGCATGGGTGCCGATGAAATTTTTTTTGGTTACAGAAGGCAGATGGCTACGCTGCTAGCAATGAAATATAACCGGGTTCCTAAATTTCTGCGATCTGTTATTTCCGGAACCATTGGCCTAATGCCTGTAAAGGTGATGGGCAAAGGGATTAAACTAACGAGGTGGGCCAAACGATTTGTAAGTTTTGCTAACCTGCCGGTAGATGAAACCTACATGAGAAGTTATTCTTATTACGATTCAGCAGAATTAAAAAATCTTCTAAAGGGCGATTTTGATCAGGCAATAGATGCATTAAATGCTGAACATAAAACAATTTTTAATGCTCAGTTTAAAGGCGATGCCGTGAACCAAATGTGTAATACCGACATTCACCTATTTATGTTGGGGCTCAATCTTACCTATACCGACAGGGCCTCTATGGCTGCTTCTGTAGAAGTGCGGGTACCCTTTATAGACAGGCATGTAATTACTAAAGCCATGGAAATACCGGGGCAGGAGAAATACCAACAAGGCATTTCGAAGTACATGCTCAAAAAGGCTGCGGAAGCCTACTTGCCTAATGAAATTATTTACCGTAAAAAAGCATCTTTTGGTGCACCCATACGATCGTGGATATCTGGCGAGCTGAAAGAAATGGTGGACAGCTTGCTTTCAGAATCAAGCGTTGTCAAAAGAGGCTTACTGAATTACCCAATGGTGAAGAAAATAATAGATGACGATCGCAATGGCGTAGAAGATAATGCCTATAGAATTTATCAATTTCTTACACTGGAATTATGGTGCAGGGAATTTATAGATAAAAATTTTACACTTTAAAAGATAAAGCAAATTGAAACAACTAATTCAAAATTTTAAAACCGGAAAATTATATATTGATGAAGTGCCATTGCCTTCTATATCGGAAGGAATGGTATTGGTAGAAAATAAGTTTTCGCTGATAAGCGCCGGTACAGAAAAGAGTACCGTAAAGGTAGGGCAGGCAAGCCTGATAGGAAAAGCAAAGCAGCGCCCCGACCTGGTAGCGCAGGTGCTGAAAAATATAAAAAAGGAAGGGCTTGCAGCTACGCTAAATAAAGTAAAAACCAAACTGGACTCCTTAAAGGCGCTTGGGTATAGCACTGCAGGTACTGTATTATCATCGCTTGATACTAACGGAAGTTTTCAAGCAGGCGATAGAGTGGCCTGTGCCGGTCAAGATCATGCTTCGCATGCAGAAATTGTAGCCATACCGCAAAACCTGATGGCAAAAATTCCAGACAATGTATCTTTTGAAGAAGCGGCGTTTACTACTCTGGGTGCAATAGCCTTGCAGGGTGTAAGGCAGGCCAATCCTAAGTTGGGCGAAAAAGTTTGTGTAATTGGCCTGGGATTATTAGGACAATTGACCGTACAATTGCTCAAAGCAAATGGATGCAGTGTTTTTGGAATTGACCTTTCAGACAGGTTGATAGCTGTAGCAAAAGAGGTAAGTGGTGCTACAGCATTGCATCGCAACAACAGCAACCTGATTAGCGCTTGCGAAAATTTTACCGGTGGGCATGGCTTTGATAGTGTGATAATTACGGCAGCCGCACCTACCAACGACCCTATCGTTCTCGCTACAGAAATTACCCGAAAAAAGGGAAGCATAATAGTAGTAGGGGCAGTAAAAATGGATATCCCGCGCGAGCCATTTTTTTATAAAAAAGAATTAGAGTTGAAAATTTCCTGTTCGTATGGGCCAGGTAGGTATGATGTGAATTATGAAGAATTGGGCAGCGATTACCCTTATGCTTATGTACGATGGACCGAGCAAAGAAATATGGAGGCCTTTCTAGATTTGGTATCCAAAGGGCTTATCAATTTAAAGCCATTGGTAACTCATACTTTTGATATAACAGATGCAGAAGCAGCTTACGATATAGTATTGGGCAATAAGCCTGAGCCTCATATTGGCATACTGCTGAATTATCCTGATAATCAGGAAAAATTCAAAACGGCCACTGTGGTTAAGCATGCACCATTGTCAAAAATAAATGCAGGATTTATAGGTGCCGGTAGTTTTGCGCAGAGTTATCTTATACCCAATGTAAAGTCTTCGGGTGCATCGTTAGATACAGTAGTTACATCGCGCGGTATTACTGCCAAGAATGTGGCCGAAAAATTCGGATTTAATGTAAGCGCTACTGCTCATAAAGATGTTTTTGACAACAAAGAAATCAATACTGTCTTTATTGCTACGCCGCACGCATCGCATGCTAGCTTAGTAATAGAATCGTTGCAGAGTGGCAAAAATGTATTTGTAGAAAAACCACTTGCGGTAAATGAGGAAGAATTAAAGAAAATAATGGAGGTAAAACCTGCCAATAATCATCCATTAATGGTGGGCTTCAATAGAAGGTTTGCGCCGGTATCAATCGCGATAAAAAAAGAATTTGAAAATGCAGGCGAGCCACTGATAGTAAACATTAGAGTAAATGCGGGGTTTATTCCTAAAGATCATTGGACACAAATTGCTTCCATTGGTGGTGGCAGAATAATAGGCGAAATGTGCCACTTTATAGATCTGATGCAATTCTTTACAGAATCAGAACCCATTACGGTATATGCAGATTGCATTAGCACCGGCAATAGCAAAATTAAGAGTGATGATAATATAGTGATTGTAGTAAAATTTGCCAATGGCTCCGTAGGCAACCTTACTTATCTTGCTAATGGCGACACCTCACTGCCTAAAGAATACATCGAAGTATTTGGTGCCGGAAAAGTGGGGGTAATACAGAATTTTTTGAGCGGAAATATTCATTCAGGAAATAAAACTAAATCCTTAAAGTCGTCGGGAAAAGGGCATAAAGAAGAAGTGAGCGCTTTTTTAAATGCATTAAAAGAAGGAAAAGATTCGCCCATTAGTTTTGAATCTATTTGCCTAACTACCTTAGTTACTTTTAAAATTATTGATAGCTTGAATACAGGATTGCCACAGCAAATAGATTTGAATGAGCTATAGCAGTAGTAGAGGTACAGAATAAACACTAAAACTAAATGGTAGAAAAAATACAATCTTCTTTTTTAAATCTAAAACAATACTGCGAGCAGCAGGAGTTTAAAGGTTGGGATCCTTATGATGGATTAAATAGCACAGTTTTTCAATCTTTGCCCTTTGTATCTAAGCGCAGACTTGTAAAACTAGCGTGGATTCAGGCATTTAAGCGATCGCCGATAAATTTTCGCAACATCGCCTTTGTAAAAAAAGAGTATAATCCCAAAGGATTAGGCTTATTTCTGGCAGGCTATTGCAATCTTTATCAAATGGAACACAAGCAAGAATACCTGGATAAAATTCTTTTTCTTTCTACCACTATACTTGGCTTGCAAAATACTAATTGGAGCGGCACTTGTTGGGGGTACAATTTCGACTGGCAAGCCCGAGCTTTTTTTCAGCCTAAAAATACTCCTACGGTGGTAGCCTCCGTTTTTATAGCGAGCGCATTATTAGATGCCTATGAAATAACTAATGATGAAGCGCTGCTGCATACTGCACGAAGCACTTGCAATTTTATACTGAAAGATCTGAACCGGACGTATGACGAAAAAGGTAATTTTTCATTTTCCTATTCGCCGCTTGATAAGAGTGTAGTCTTCAATGCATCGCTTTTAGGCAGTAGGCTGCTGGCTCGAGTGTATAGTTTTACCGGCGAAAAATTATTAATAGACGAAGCAAAAAAGTCTGTAGATTTTTGTGTGGATTATCAAAACCCTGATGGCTCTTGGGCCTACGGCACCTTGCCCTTTCATCAGTGGATAGATAATTTTCATACCGGTTACAATCTTGAATGCATAGCAGACTATATGAAATATGCTAATGATAACAGTTATGCCTTGCAGGTAAGTAAAGGTTTTGAATACTACATCCATACTTTTTTTACTAAAGAAGGTATTCCTAAATATTATAACAATTCAGTTTACCCGATAGATATTCATGCTTCGGCGCAGGCAGTTATTACGCTGTATAAGTTGGGTAAATTTGATGAGAATAAACTTTTGATAGATCAGGTATTATCATGGACGATAAATAATATGCAATCAAAAAAAGGTTTTTTTTATTTTCAATTAAATAAATATTTCACCTCTAAAATTCCCTATATGCGCTGGGCGCAGGGATGGATGTTTTATGCGCTTTCTACCTATTTGAAATTATCAAATCCCTTGCACTCATTAAATTGTGATGAGTAAGTAAATCAATTTTTCACCCTATTTTAATTATTGAATGTGATCCCTAACATCATACATCAAACCTGGAAAACAAAAGAACTACCCGAAAATTTCCTGCATTGGCACAATGTGGTGAAGGAGCTGCATCCCGGCTGGGATGTAAGGCTTTGGACAGACGAAGACAACCTGAAGCTAGTGGCGGAGCATTTTCCGCAAATGCTCAGCATATATCAAGGGCTGGAGTATAATATTATGCGGGCCGATATGATACGGTATATGTATATGGCAGTATATGGGGGCTATTATCTTGATCTGGATTATGAATTGTTTGTACCTTTTAATAATGAAGCCGGTAGTTCCGGCCTGATGCTTCCCCTATCTAGAGAGGATGGCAAAGATGGAAAAAACATTTTAGGTAATTGTATTTTTGGTTCCGTGCCGCATCATCCATTTTGGGATGATGTGTTAGCAGATTTGCAGCAACATCCGCCTTTGGCAAAGATTAAAAATAAATTGCAAATCTTGGAACTTACTGGGCCATCATTCATCACAAAAATTTACTTTAGAAATCCGCAAAAATATAAAGGCACCTTGAGCCTAAGGCATATATTTCATCCGAGTAGCGATATGGGAGCTAAAAAAAATTATAAAGAAATTTTAATGAAGAATGGCTCACACGGTATTCATCATTGCGAGGGTAGCTGGCTCACTACCAAAAACCCGGTAAAATATTTAGTGTCTAAAATCCATTCTAAACTGTATGGTTTTAAAAAGGATAAGGATTAGGAGGAAATTATTTAAAGTACATATATTTTTTAAAGGAAATAAAAGTAACTACCCTTTGCAGCAATGCTGCTCTGTAAAAAAACACAATGACCCTTGTAATAAAAGCCTGACTTATGAATAGAATAACTATTGCCGACATTCCGGTAGATGTGGTAACCATGAACCAAACGGTTCAGATGATAGACACTGCTATTGAAGAAAAAAAACCTATTCACCATGTGGTAATTAATGCTGCAAAGGTGGTGAATGCACAAAAGGATAAAATGCTTTTTAACTCTATAGTAAACTGCGACATTATTAATGCAGATGGGCAAAGCATAGTGTGGGCGTCTAAATTTTTAAATAAGCCGCTTCCTGAGCGGGTGTCAGGTATAGACCTGATGGATAACCTTTTAATGCTTGCCGCCAAAAAAAAATACAAAGTATATTTTCTTGGTGCGAAGGAAGAAATTGTAAAGAAAGTGGTGGATGTATATACGCAGCAATATAGCAAAGACATAATAGCCGGATATAGAAATGGATATTTTAAGCAGGAAGATGAGGAGGCTATAGCCAAAGAAATAGCCGCATCTAATGCAGATATATTATTTGTAGCAATCACATCGCCTAAGAAGGAAATATTTTTAAACAAGTATAAAGATATAATTCATACCCCTTTTATTATGGGTGTGGGCGGCAGTTTTGATGTGGTAGCCGGGTTTGTAAAAAGAGCGCCCTTGTGGATGCAAAAGGCGGGCATGGAATGGTTTTATCGTGTTATTCAAGAACCGGGCCGCATGTGGAAACGTTATTTGGTGGGCAATTCAAAATTTATTTATCTCATATTTAGAGAAAAATTTCAACAAACATTCAAAGGCAAAAAGCAGCGCGAGTTGACGGTGTCTGATAATGGAGATAATACTGTAAAAGCATAATGGCAATGAGTTTGATATGATGCTATAGATTGTAATAGGGCAGGATAACCCTTCCTTTTATTGTTCTTTTTTTACATTTTTATCTTTTATCAGCACTATAGATTCATAAGGTGCTAAGGTAATTTTTCCGTTTCTTATTTTTCCCCACACATCAAAATAATTGCCACTTAGCGTAATTGTTTTATTGACGCCTGTGGCATTGTATTCAAAAAGCAGGTATTCATCTACGTTAGTCTCTACTGCTTTTGCTTCATAAAAGGCTACATTGTCCATCCAGAATTTATCTTTTAAATCCTGCGCATTCCACGTAAAAGATACGGTGGCAGATGCAGCACTTTTTGGAAGCGCAAACAGCAAGGCGTGGTCAGTTTTATTTTTATGGGTAATAACCGCTTGCACTGTAGCAAGCTCTTGCCACGGGGCTTCATTATTCTTTATGGATGCGTAAATTGTTTTGTTGTCAATACTAGCAATAGTGCTGAATAGCAGTATATATTTATTTTTTGAACTTACCTCGCCTATCGGAATGCTGATGCCCGGCTGCATACTTGCAGCAGTAGGCGTACTGTAGGATACCTGTACAGAGCCACCATTTATTTTGTTGTTATTATTCCATGACACAAGCAGCCTGTTATTGGCAGGCCACCACGACAATCCTTTTATATCTGTATTGAATGTGCCGTTGCTAATCCTGTTGGGCTGCATAGGCGAATAGGAGAAAGGAATGATTGCTACGGGTGAAAGTTTTGAATGTATATCAAATTTATATCGTGCCTGCCAGTTGGGTAGATTGAGTAGTTCTCTTCGGTAATTAGAGCCTGCGCCTGTGGCTATTTCTATCGGTGCAGTTCCGCTCAGTGGTTTTATATAATAATTATTATCTATTGCCCCGAAGGTGTAAATATTGTTTTTAGGAGCATAAAAACTTGCAGGAAACTGATAGGAGTATTTAGAAATAAATATGTTTTCTCGTATGGTATCATTTTTTACTGAGCCTAAGTCGTCCTGAAAGCGAATACCAGATTGATTGTTGAAGCACACGTTTTGATGAATATTATTTCCTTGGCCGCGATAAGGAAATATGCCGGCTCTGCTGCAATGAGCAATAGTATTTCCGGCTACTTCTATATAAGAGGAATGGTTGTCTAAATATATTCCATCGGTCCATATTTCGGCATTGCCATCACTAATGCCTATAATATTTCCTTTGCCGTTTAGAATTATGTTTTCCAATATTTTCATGCCATGGTAGGCGCTTTCTATATTGGGCGTCCAGGTGTAGATACCGCCGCCATCATCTTTTATCATGCAAAAATGATCAATAAAATTGTGCCTGACAATAGTACCATTGCCTTGAAAGTAAATGGCAGTATATCCTGAATTGGTAATTTGATTGTTTTCAATCACTGAGTTTTCGCCGGAAGCCATTATGGCAATTCCTTTTGCATCGCCTGATACGCCGGCCCCTGCTATCATTGCGGTCTCGTCTATCTTGTTGTGGCTTATGGTTGCATTGCGTTTTTCATTTTCCAGATAGATACAGAAATTGTTGCTATTAGCAAATGAGTTGGAAATTATTTTAAGCGAGTCGCTATCAAAATCCTGCCAAAAATTTTTTCCCCATATTGCATTTTCGCCCGCAAAGGTGAATGCACAATTTTGAATAGTAATGTGCCGTGAAGAGCCAATTACAAATATATTTTTATTAGCGCCGGAAAAGTGAATGTTTTCGAAGGTTAAAAAATTAGTAACCAATATAGTCACAAGCGTATCTATAGTGGTGGCCTGTACAGCTTTCGGTTCTTTGGTATTGTAAATTCTTAATTTTTTTGATTGGGGATGGTAATACCACTCGTTTACAATATCTAATGTAGCCGGATGGTTTTGAATAAAAAACCCCCAATTGGTTTTAGGTAAATAGCCATCAGCCACATTTGGTGTAAAGTGAATAGTCTTTCCGGATTGAGAAGTAATGGCATACTTGTCTATCACCGGCCGTTCTACCCGCGCTACTAATTCGCCACCGGTCCAGTTTTTTGTGGAGAATACATTGTCGGTAAGGGTGGTTTTGGTTGAATTTAAAATAGGCTTCCATCCGGTATTCGGATATCTTCCCATTGGGGTACTTACACCATTTATTGCTACCATATTGCAGGTGGGCAGTTCCGAAATGGCAACTGTGCTTTCCCAAATATTGCCATCTAATTTTTTCCAGGCATTGATGTCTGTAAATCCTGTAATGATTGGCATTTCGCCTTGCCCGTATGCGCTAAATACGATGGGATAGGCTGCTGTACCGGAGTTTCTATTGGGGCCATAAGTGTTAGCCAATATTATTTTACCATAAAAGGTATCGCCACGCCGGAATAAGACGCTGTCACCAGGAAATAAATTTGTAAACGTATTTAATTTGTTGAGCGACTTCCATGCCGAAGCTGGGTTGGTGCCATTATTTTCGTCATTGCCAATATTAGATAGGTAATAATTGGTGGCATAGGCATCAATAAAAAAGAATTGAATGACTAAGAAAAATATTGTTTTATAATATGTTTTCAATTGGTTGCGCTTTGTGGATTTTTTTTCAATGGTGAATGTAAGTAAATATAGGATGGCATCGGGTTCTGAATAAAGATGTAACCGAAAATATCATTCCAAGAAATTCCAGAGATAAAAATATTTGTGAACTTGTTCAGGAATATTTTTGATGGTCAATATTTGTAATTTATTCACGTTAGTTTATTAAACAATCTGGTAACAGGGGTTTTACTTTAAAATTTTAAAAAATAAGTTTCTTAAAAAATATGAAAATAACATTAGTCG
This sequence comes from Bacteroidota bacterium, assembly GCA_018268075.1. Taxonomy (GTDB): domain Bacteria; phylum Bacteroidota; class Bacteroidia; order Chitinophagales; family Chitinophagaceae; genus Ginsengibacter. The sequence goes on from JAFDXH010000217.1 coordinate 52,741, forward strand.
CCGGCGCCCGTCCCAATTTTATGAAAATTGCCCCCATTATCAAGGCAATTAAAAAAGCACAGTCTAATGGCAGCGACATTCAGTTTAGGTTGGTGCATACAGGGCAGCATTACGACAAAAAAATGAGCGGCACCTTCTTTGAAGAATTAGGCATCCCCGAGCCTGATGCCAATCTGGAATGCGGATCGGGTACGCAGGCAGAGCAAACGGCTGCTATAATGATAAGGTTTGAAAAAGAATTATTGGCCAATCGCCCTGCTATAGTGATGGTGGTGGGCGATGTAACATCTACTATGGCTTGTGCTATCACGGCTAAAAAGCTCTGCATAGATGTAGCACATGTAGAAGCCGGTATCCGCTCGCACGATTTGGCAATGCCTGAAGAAATAAACCGAATGGTAACCGACTCTATCACCGATCATTTTTTTACCACCACAGAGCTTGCTAACGAGCAGCTAAGGAGCAGCGGAATAGCGTCGGATAGAATTCATTTTGTAGGCAACACCATGATAGATACATTGCGCCAAAACTTGGACCGTATCAGAAAACCCCACTTTTGGGATGAATATAAGTTAGGCGAAAAGAAATATTTTTTAGCTACCCTGCATCGCCCTTCTAATGTAGATGATCCCGCAAAACTTGCTTCTATTTTATCTGCTATCGAAACGGCAGCACTTGATTACTCAATCGTGTTTCCGGTACATCCACGCACCAAGCAGATTATGGATCAGCATAACATTCATAAAACTAAATTGATAACTATTGACCCGCAGGGATATCTTGAATTTATTTATTTGATACAACACTGCGAGGGCATTATAACAGACTCAGGCGGTATTACCGAAGAGGCCACTGTGCTGAATAAGCCGTGCCTTACTTTGAGAAATTCAACAGAGCGGCCAGAAACTATTACTATTGGTACTAATGAACTAATAGGCGATGACCTTACTAAATTACAAACATACCTCAAAAAAATAATTGCCGGCGATTGGAAAAAGGGCGCTATACCGCCGCTTTGGGATGGCCTCACCTCAGAAAGAATAGTAGAAAGTTTATTGAAAATATATAGGCCGGGGCAATAGCAGCGAGCCGAATAAATACCATAGATAGCTGTGTGAGTAATGATGGATTACTAACCTCTAACCGAAAAAAAATTGAATGCCAGCTTAATACGCTGGTTTTTTTTTGCCAGCCCATGATTGGTTTTGCCCTGATTGCCGGAAAAGAAAAAGCGGGTAGGCTGCCTTTACTTTTTTAACCGAAATTTAATATCGGTAATGTTTTCAGCTTACTTTTTTACAATCTGCCATCCATTGGCACGGCGCTCCAGATAAATATAATTACTTACACCGCTTTCGTTGTTTGTGTTGGTGAGATTGCTAACGGCTATGCATACACTGTTTTGATTTACGGGAATTTTTTGCAAGTCAAACGTGTAATAATTATTTCCAGCATTGATGATTTCCTTTATATTTTTAGGGTCATCTGCATTCATCATCTTTTCATTCACAAATTGATATACCACGTACCTGTTTAGTTTTTTATTAATTTCAGGTTGTTCTAAGTAAAGATTCAAACCTGCTGTAAAGAATGATCCATTTGCTGTATCATAAGATAACACCGGCGCTTCCGGCTTTACAGAATCTATCCATTTCATAGGAGGAATTATGGCGGGGTATCTGTAATAATTGTTTCTAAGGCTGTCATTCCATCCATTAGGATTGCTGCTAAAAGTGGCGCTGCTAAAGTAAACGCTACCTTGTATTTGCGGAAATTGACGCAGCCTTTTTATTTGATTGGGCAATTCATTTTTATTATGCCACCCATAAGATTTAGGCTCCAGAGCCCTGTAAATACCTTGCCCAATATACATCTGCCTGCCATAAGCATGCTTTGCCCACCACTCAGATAAAATTTCATAGGCTACTACTTTATGCCCAAATTCCCAATAGAGCTGCGGTACTACATAATCTATCCAACCATTTTTCAGCCAGAGTAAAATGTCGGCATACAAATCATCATAATTTGTTTGCCCGGCTTTGGTATTGCTGCCTTCAGGGTCTTTATCAATATTGCGCCATACACCAAAAGGGCTTATTCCAAATTTGCATAAAGGATTTTGTGATTTAATAATTTTGTTGAGCATCACTATAATGGAGTCCACATTACTTCTGCGCCAGTCTTCTTTATTCATGCCATTGCCATATTCTTTAAATGTTTTCCAATCGCCAAATTCTTTTCCTGCGATGCGGTAGGGATAAAAATAATCGTCAAAATGAATCGCATCTACATCATAGCGCGATACTACATCCTTTACTACTGCCTCTACAAATTTTTGAGCATCTTTATTTCCCGGGTCAAAATACCTTTTGCCACCATAATCTATAAACCACTCTGGGTGCAGCCGGGTAATATGATTGGGTGCAATGGAAGACTTGTTGATATTAAAAACCGCTCTGTAGGGGTTCATCCATGCGTGAAATTCCATTCCTCGTTTATGGGTCTCTGTTATCATAAATTCTAGCGGATCATAATAAGGTACCGGTGGTTTACCTTGTTTACCTGTAAGATATTCACTCCACGGCTCCAGTTGGGAGGGATAAAATGCATCAGCCACGGGCCTAATCTGCACTACCACCGCATTCATACCATTGCGCTTGTGCATGTCCAGCAGGCTAATGAATTCAGCTTTTTGTGCTTCAGTACTTAAGGTTTTGGTAGAAGGGAAATCAATATTCTCTACCGTTGCTACCCATACCCCACGAAATTCGTATTTAGGCTGTGCAAGGATAATAGTGGAAAATAGTAAAATGGATACAAATAACAGGGATATTCTCTTCATCATAATAAAAAAAGGTGAACGGCAAATTTAGGATTAAAAAAATAGGAATGGGTTAGTAGAACGTGAAATCTATGATGGCAGCAGCATGTCGCTTATCGCGGTTTTGATTAGGTTGTTGATTATGCTACGCCAATAAAACCCACTGACCCAATGGCGCAGGCATCTAACCTGGGACTGCACGTTACTAATGCCGATTAAAATCAACAACATCAGTAATGGCAAAAGAAGCCCAAGCCAAAAGCACCGCCTCATTCTTGCAACAACCGAGAGTACGAAGCAAACGCAAGCACCAATCCACAAACCAACTCTGCAAAACACAACCTTACAATGTATCGTCATTGCGTGGTATGAAGCAAACTCAAACCCATCAAAAGATTGCTTCGTGCCTCGCAATGACGTAAACCCCCACTACCGCAGGTATCCGACCAGTGAATGCACGTTACTAATGCTGATTAAAATCCACAACAGCAGTAATGGCAAAAGAAGCCCAAGCTAAAAGCATCGCCTCGCAAACAGAAGGGGAGCAGAGTGGTATTTTTTTTCTTAAAAACTATTGCAATGTTATTAACAGCTCTGCTTTTCAATCCTTCCACACACTTACGCCTTCGCTGCAATTAGCGCAGATGTCAATATTTTTTCTGCCACCCATTAATTCTTTTCGAAACTTTTTATAAGCAGTGTTTTGCCAGATGCTTTTAAAGGACTCATTTTTAAGATCGCCCAATTTATGCGTAGCATCTTTATCGAAGCAGCAAGGCACTACCGCACCATCAAAGGTAATTACATTGGCCTGCCATAATTTCCAGCAGTGATTGGCCAGTTTATTTTTTGCCACATTTTTCCCATCCTTATTTTTTTTGTATCGGCTAAATTTTTCGTTTGTGGGTACTAGTTGGTTAGGGTCGTTTTCATAATCATACACCTGTGCTGTTTTAAACCTTACCTCATCCACGCCCACTTCTTTAGCCAATAGTTTTATATCTTCTATCTGATGCTCATTGGGCTTTACTACCAAAAACTGAAAAAAAACAAAAGGCTTTTTACTTTTCAATTCCTTTTTCCACTTTACTATATTTCTTGCTCCCTGTATCACTTTTTCAAGATTACCTCCGCGGCGGTATTGCTGATACACTTGCTGCGTGGTACCGTCTATAGAAATGATAAGTCGGTCTAGCCCGCTTTCTACCGTTTTCTTTGCTACCTCGTCTGTAAGGTAGTGTGCATTAGTAGAGGTGGCGGTGTATAGCCCTTTTGCTGAGGCATATTTTACCATTTCCAAAAAATCCCTGTTCAGGTAAGGCTCGCCCTGAAAATAGAATATCAGGTAAGTAATTTCTTTATAAATATCATCTATAGTTTCTGTAAAAAAATCTTTTTTGAGCATACCCGTAGGCCGAGTAAACTGCCGTAACCCACTAGGGCATTCCGGGCAGCGCAGATTGCATGAGGTAGTAGGTTCAAAGGAAATAGAAATAGGCAAGCCCCATTGCACCGGGCGTTTAATAATCCTGCTTATATAAAAGCTGCTATAAACTTTTGCTGCATTCCATACTCTTCGAAAAGTAAGCTTTGATAGAAAGTTGATACCGTCATTAACATTTACATAGGGCATGCATCAAAGGTAACCGAAGCAATGCTTACAATGAATTTTGAGCCAATGATTTTTCGGGAAGCGTAACTGTATCTGCTTGTGCCAATTGTAGTGTTATAGGCTCTTCGAAATTCAATTTATGGTTTAAAAATTTGTCATAATTCAGTGAAATCACATTGAGTGCTAAAAAATTCATAACAAACCTGCGCGTTTCTGCTGGAAGATATTGCTTTACCTCCCAAAAATCGGCATCAGGGTTACCGCTCTTTTTTAAAGCAAGCCTTACGCGGCCCTGGCCACAATTGTATGAGGCTACGGTAAGCAATACATCATTATTGAAAAAATCGAGCTGATCACGAAAAAACTTTGCAGCTGCAACAGTAGATTTGGAGAAATTTTTTCTTTCGTCAAATTTTCCACCAGTTCTTAATCCATATTCATGTGCCAGTTCGCTCATAAATTGCCAATAGCCTACTGCCCCCGCCGGTGATACTGCATTCGCCATGAAATTCGATTCCAAAGCAGGAAGCATTTGAAATTCTGCCGGAACATTATATTTTTTGAATATTTCCTGCGCTTGTGGAAAATAATTTTTTCCACGCTTAAACATGAGCATTATGTAAGAACGCTCTTTTTTGCTGTATTTGGTGATGTATGCCTTACTCTCTTCACGATGTTCCTTCAGTATGAGTGGATATTTCACCCTTAACGGGTTTTCCATCAGGTACATACTTCTGTTAGGTGCATTTACAATGGTAGTATCTGTAAAATCACCTTGGTCGCCAGTAAAATTTTTTGCCGAAGTGCTAAAGCCAATTATAAAAAATATTATAATCAACGTTAATAAGCTCTTTGATTGAATAGTTTTCATTAAAGAATTTTTTCATGATCAAATAATTATTTCACGCTATTAATAACGCAAAGCCCTATTTAAAGGGTTTTATTTGTCTAAATAAATAGACCTTTATGTAAAGAACAATTCTTGTATTCTTAAAGGGTGCAAAGGTACACCTCAAACACTTAAGAAGCAAGCTTTTGCGTTAATACAGCGTTAAACACCAAATATGAAAACTGTCTTCATTATCTTATTGTGTTTAGGGTCAATCACTTATGCCCAAAAAACACCCCAAAGATTTTCAACAGAGCAGATAGCCGAAATGGAGGCAAAAGCCTATGAACGTACTACTCAACAGGCAAATGCTACAGCTTCATCCCAAAACTTTGATGTAAAATATTATCGGTGTGAGTGGCAGGTAGATCCGGCTGTGAGATTTATAAAGGGAAAAATAACTTCTTATTTTGTAATATTAGCTACTTCGGCTAACGTTACTTACGACCTGATGAGTGAGCTGCACGTAGATAGTGTGATACAAAGGGGTAAGCCACTGTTGTTTGTACAGCAAAATAATACGGTTCAAATAAACTTTACGTCGTCCTTAAATGCAGGAGTGCTGGATTCGGTTTCCATTTATTATCAGGGAATACCTGCCAACACTGGCTTTGGTTCTTTTGTAAATTCTACCCATAATGGCGTGCCCGATATGTGGACGCTTAGCGAGCCTTACGGCAGCCGCGACTGGTGGCCCTGTAAAAATGGGTTGGATGATAAGGCCGATTCGATTGATGTAATTATTACCACCCCAATTTCTTATAAGGCTGCCTCAAATGGATTGCGCCAGAGTGAAACCGTGACTCCTTTAAATGTCACTACGCATTGGAAGCATCGGTATCCTATTGCTACTTATTTGATTTGTATGGCTGTAAGCAATTATGCTGAGTTTACAGATTACGTAAGCGTAGCGGGGATGCAGTTGCCCATGCAAACGTTTTGCTACCCTGAAGATTTAAATGACTTTAAAACCAATACACCATTGGTGTTGGCTTCATTACAATATTTCAGCAGCATATTGGAACCATATCCTTTTTTAAAAGAAAAATACGGGCATGTGCAATTTGGCTGGGGTGGTGGCGAGGAGCACCAAACCTCCACATTTATTGTAATACCAGATGAAGCCCTCATGGCGCATGAATTAGCGCATCAATGGTTTGGCGATAAAATTACCTGTGGCAGTTGGCAGCATATTTGGCTCAATGAGGGATTTGCATCCCATCTGGCCAGTATGGACTATGAAAAAAAATATCCACAAAACCTGCTTAATTTTCGCAGCGGGGTGATTGGGGTAATCACCTCACAGCCAGGAGGCTCGGTATTTGTAGATGATACTACCAGCGTAAACCGGATTTTTGATTCGCGCCTCAGTTATTCCAAGGGCTCCTACCTATTGTATATGCTCAGGTGGATATTGGGCGATAGCACATTTTTTGCCGGGGTGAAAAAATATTTAAAAGATCCGTCACTGACTTATGGATTTGCTCTTACCAAAGACCTGCAAAGAAACCTTGAAGAAGTGAGTGGAAAAAAATTAGATTATTTTTTTAATCAATGGTTTTATGGCCAGGGGTATCCTTCCTATAGGGTTGAATGGTCTGCTATCGGAAATGGATACCTGAGGATTGCACTTAATCAAACTACATCTCATGTGTCGGTACCATTTTTTCAATTGCCAGTGCCATTGTTGTTTAAAAATGCTACCCAACAAGCGCTGATTGTTCTAGACAATACTTTTAATGGACAAACTTTTTTTAAAACAATAGGATTTATACCAGATACGGTAATCGTAGATCCTAATTACTGGCTTATCACAAAAAATAATACAGCCCATAAATTAGAAATATCAGTGGATCCCAATACAGTGTTGGTTTACCCAAGCCCATTTCATCAAACTTTTTCTATGTTGCTCCAAAATCTGGCAGGGACAAAAGTTGATTTTAAAATTTATGATATGAAGGGGGCGCTCGTTTATCAGCAATCTTCAGCTTTGAATCAATCCTTTTTTCAGGAAATAAATGCTGCTGCGTGGCCAAGTGGTGTTTATTTGCTAAAAATAACAACCGATAGAAATGTGAAGGTAGTCAGGAAAATAATAAAGAATTAAGGTGCTTTTTTTATGCGGTTTTTCAATTTATGTATGCGTTAAAAAATTAAGATATCTCCACGATTGAGTTTTCAATGGTTTATTTTTGTGCTATATCAATGGGTTGTTTTTGATGGCATACTTATACACACTTATTTGCTAAATAGTTCCAAAAGGTATGTGTAAATATTAGGAGGTATAATACCGGTAGAAAAGGTAGGATGGGCTCAATAGTATTAAAATTCGATATTAGCCCCCCATAAGATCAGGGCTAATCTCAGAGCAACTATTTAAATTGAATTGTTGAAATTAAATAAAACCTGCAGATAAATAGTGCCTCGTAAAAACAACCGTAAGCAGCCTAGAACTTTTATAAAAATATTTATTGCCTTATGCATTGTGTTTGCGGTAGTTTATTATTTAGTAAATAGTTTTCTCATTCAACCTCACGTATTTTATCCCGGCTTTAATATAGAAATACCTTCTGGCTATGATATACATGGCATAGATGTAAGCCGCTACCAGCAGTTAATAAACTGGCAGGAGGTAAAAAATATGGAAGTAAATGGCATTCGTATTGGCTTTGTGTTTATAAAAGCTACAGAAGGCAGAAGCCGTGTGGATGATCAGTTTAGGCGCAATTGGTATAATGCGGAATTACAGAATATACCCAGAGGGGCCTACCACTTCTTTATACCAGGCAGAGATCCTGTGCTTCAGGCAAATAATTATATTCAAATGGTACCTTTAAAAAGTGGCGACATGCCACCGGTGCTGGATGTAGAGAAGGCGGGGAGATTGTCGGTTACCCAAATGCAAAAAGATGTTTTAACATGGCTGATGCTGATTGAAAAAAAATATGGCGTGAAACCTATTTTATATACAAACATAAATTTCTATCTTAAATATTTTTCAAAAGGCTTCAATGATTATCCTTTGTGGATTGCCCATTATCTCCAGCCAGATAAGCCCCGAATAAATTATAAATGGGCCTTTTGGCAGCATAGCGAAAGTGGTACTGTAGACGGTATTCAGTCGCCGGTAGATTTTAATGTTTTTTCGGGTGATAGTAGCGATTTTAAAAAAATCCTGCTTCCCTAATACAGAGTGCCTGGAGGAGTTTTCTCTGTACACATCTGTGCCTCTCTGGTTTTACTCAATGGAATATTTTTTTGAGTAATATTTTTTTTCTTGCATAGAGTGCCACGGAAACTGCCTTTTAATATTTGCTTAATATTTCGGCTATAGTAAAGAGCCCTTTGCAACTAAGAGTTAACTTTGCTGGCATGAAAAGGAAATTAATTGGTTACAGTTTGTTTATTTTTTTATTGATAGGAGCTTTTTGGATTTTGCTGGGAACCACCAAAGGGTTTTTTGATGTAAAACTCCCCATCATCAGTTATGTACAGGATTTTTCATTTCAAGATCAGGATGGAGCGCAGGTAACCAATCATACATTAGATGGAAAAGTGTATGTAACCGAATATTTTTTCACCACCTGTAAAGGTATTTGCCCGAAGATGAATGCCAATATGAAAAATATTTTTGATCATTTTAAAGATGATAAAGACTTTGCGGTACTCTCTCATACTTCTATGCCTGAGGTAGATTCAGTGCCGGTATTAAAAGCTTACGAACAGAAGATGATTGGTGCCAATCCACACTTTGGCGCCAAATGGTATTTTGTAACCGGCACCAAAGATTCACTTTACAAAATGGCCCGCGAAAGCTATTCATTAGATAATGATAAAAATCATCCGGCAGATATAAATGACCAATTTATACATACTCAATTTTTTGCACTGGTAGATAAAGAAAAACGGGTGCGTGGCATTTATGATGGTTTAAAGAAAGACGAACTTGTCAGATTGGAAAAGGATATTGAAGGATTGCTGAAAGAAAAAAATTCCTAAAAAAGTGCTTTCATTGCATTCTGGTGTCGGCATCTTTTTATTACTGATGTTTGATATTTACCTGTAAAAAAAATCCCGGTTGCATATTCTGCACCGGGACTGATAAACCTGAATCGTATATACAACTAATAACCTTGATTTTGTTGGGCTTTTATTCCGGGATTAGCATTTATTTCATCTTGCGGAATGGGCAGTATCGTTTTTGGAAATGTGCGGTCAATTGTTTTAGGCCTTGAGGCTACTGTTATTCCGCCAAATTCATCATTGAAGGTGATAGATTTATTTAGACGCAACATGTCGAAATATCGCTGCCCTTCAGTAAATAATTCTTTACTTCTTTCATCCAGTATCATGTCGAGAGAGATGGTGCTAACGGTAGCTGGTGCAAGGTTAGGTGCCCGCGAACGGATAGCATTCAGGTACCCGATAGCCTGCGATTTGTCAATATGAAATGCTGCTTCTGCGGCTATTAGGTATATTTCTGAAAGCCTGATTATTTTTATGTTCACCGCAGTGCCGGTAGCTTTTCCATCGCCTACAAGTGACACTGAGCCACTGTATTTATAGCTTGCACCCAGATGCGTATTTGAGCTTTCGTCATAGCTCATCACACCCCATCTTACATCTGCAGCATCCTGATTGAGTCTGTTAAGGAAATAATCACTCGCCATAAACCACCCGGCAGCACTTCCAGATCCGTGTGCTTTCCGCCTTAGGTAAAAACTAAGGCTTGCAGTACCAAGGTCCGATTCAATTGGGAATATTCCTAATTCAAAAATAGACTCTGTGCCAAATTGTAGTTTCCATGAATCTACCCAATTAGTATTTGTGTATAACTTATAAACGTTGTCGTTAATAATGCTTTTTGATGCAAGTAATGCGTTGGGGAAATCTTCCATGTTTAAATATACTCTTGCTTGCAGTGCCAGATTTCCATAATAATTTAAGTAGCCATTAGATTTTGCTTTGGATAGAAGGGGGGCGGCCTCCTTCAGGTCTGCAATAATTTGCTTATAATTTTCTTCTACTGTGGCACGTAATGGCTGCGCAGATGCATCCATGGGCTCTGTTACATTGGGCACGCCAAAGGATGATTTGTCTTGAGAGTATGGCTTTCCATATAGTCTCACAAGGTCAAAATACATCAAAGCTCTCGCCGTTAAGGCCTGCCCTTTGTAAGAATCAAAGTTTTCTGTTGAACCGGCAGCTTTTAATTTATTTATATTAAAAATAATATTATTTGCTTGTAATATGCTATGATAAATCTGATTCCAAAAGCCACTGTAATTGTTGGATGATACAGAGTGGTTAAACGTATAGAGTGCATCTAGTCCCCGGCCTTGGGAATAAATGGTAAGGTCGCCACCTTTTGCATCTGCATACATAATAAAATTGCGGCCGTAATAGCTGGAACTGGTCATGTTATTCATAAGGCCTATCACCATTCTACGGGCATCTTCTGCCGTCTGTATGGCAGTGCTTGCATCGCCATAGTTAGTGGGAGGTACATCCAGAAAATCTTTGGAGCAACCTGTAAAGAGTACTACGCATAAAGCAAGTATAAATATTTTAAAATTTTTCATTTTTAATTTTTTATTGGTTTTATTTTTCACCTGAAATGATTTTAACTTTTGTACTGATTAAAGGGAATCTTTATTTTTAAAATCGGAAGTGTGTTAAAAACTTAAATCAATTCCGAATGTAAAAGACTTTCCATAAGGAGTTTCCCAGCCTCGGGTACCATAGTTATTTACTTCAGGGTCGGCCTCCTTATACTTTGAAAAAGTAAGCAGATTGGTGCCTGTAGCATGAAGTCTTGCGCTGCTTATGCCTGCCTTGCCAATAAGCTTATGGGGAAGTTCATACGAAAGTGTAATATTTTTCAGCCTTAAAAAAGAGGCGTCAGTCATTTGACGGCTACTAAATTTCTGTGGATCAGTAAGGTCATTTCCTGACAGGAGTGGAAGTTTGCCATTGTGGTTTGCATCAGTCCACATATTGTCATATTCGCTTTTTGCACGAATACGTTCCCAATAGTAGCCATCGTCTGCTACATCTTTGTAGGCGCCATCGTAGATATATCCACCTATTTTATATATAAATCCAGCATTCAAGGAAAAATTTGAGTATTGCAAATCGGTAGAAATACCGCCATAAACTTTTGGTGTAGCACTTCCTAATATTACATAGTTTGCTTTGCTCCAATCATAAGTAGCGCCTTTTCCATTTAGCTGAAAATCTCCTACTGACTTATCAGCATTATTTACATAATATCTGTTTTTGCCATTTGCAGGATCCACACCAGCCCATTCATAACCATAAAACGCTAAAGTAGATTGGCCTTCACGATAGATGAATTGTGCTCTTGTATCTCCACCAGTAGGGTCGTACCAGATTATATCCTGTCCCGCAGGTTGGCCTTCACTTTTATACAATTTTGTTACAGAAGATTTGATGAATGAGGCATTCAGGTTAGCACTCCATTTCCATTTTTTATCTCTTACTATATCTCCGCCAAGGGTTAATTCTATGCCATGGTTATTTATTTCGCCCACATTTTTTAGTGTAGAGCTAAAGCCTGTTACATTAGAGATGGGTACATCTTGCAAAAGGTTTTTTGAGTCGCGGTTAAAGTATTCTACCGTCATATATAACCTTTGGTCAAATAAGCCCAAGTCAAGGCCGAGGTTGGAAGTATAGCTTGTTTCCCAAGCCAGATTTTTATCGGCAATGGTTACGATGCTTCCGCCTGCCTGATCCATATATTTATTGCTATAACTCGCCAATGAACGCCATCCATAATTGGCAGTAGGCCATGTGCCATTTACTCCATAAGAGGCACGAATCCTAAGATTGCTTATGCTTTTCATGTTCACCATAAAAGTCTCCTGATTGATACGCCATGCACCTGCCAAAGACCAGAAATTGCCCCATCTGGAATTGGGCCCAAACTTAGAAGAGCCATCGCGCCGGAAGGAAGCGGATGCATAATACTTCTGATTATAATTATACTCTGCTCTGGATAAATAAGATAGCACCGAATTGCCCCATGAATATGCAGAGGCATCTAATTGACCTGCGGTAGCTACTGTATGCAAGCCACTTGCAGGCAGGTCATTGCCTGTAGCGCGCTGAAAGTCGGTTACATTTTTTTCGGCTTCAAATCCTATCAGTAAGCCTAAGTTGTGCATATCGAAAGATTTGTTGTAATTAACCGTAGTAGAGCTTACTATTTTATTAATCGCAGTAGTCATTTCAGAAACGGTGCCATTGGTATTGCTTCCGTTAAAGTGTTTGGCACTATAGTATATATGGTCTTTGGAGGTGATATTGTCATAAGAAAAAACCGATTTCAAATCCAAGCCTGGTATTAGATGCAACGTAACGGATTCATTTGCTGAAAGCCGTAAATTCTTTCCGGTATTTTCCCATTCATTGTTATAATATACATTGTTATATGCGTAACTGCCGTACCGCGCTGTCCATGGATTACCGGTTTTATAATCAGTAGGCCAGTAAAGAGGCCAACTCAAGTTTCTTGCCTGAAGAAAATAATTAGAACTGGTATTTCTTGTATCATTAAATCCAGATTGTTTAGTACTTGCTATATTAATGTTAGAATTAAATTCTATTAATTTCCCTATTTTCTGGCTAAGGTTTACTCTTCCGGATATTCTGTCAAAATCATTTACTCTTATGCGGCTATTATCGCGAGTATAGGCCAGTGAGGAGTAGTATTTTGTATTCTGGTCGCCACCACTTACAGACAAGTCATGGTTTTGATAAGTACCCGTTCTGAAATATACTTTGTCCCAGTCAAAGTAGGTGCCTTCTCTGTTTACCAGGCCATCAGTCATGCCTTTAATCATCACATTTTCATAACGGCCGTTACCTGCAGTTTGAAAATAATAGCCGTGCTTGTTGAATTTGCCGTTAAGTCTCTTTATGGCATCTGTATTAGAGAATGTAGCATCATACCCATTCGTAATGCGGTAATCGTAAAATATCTGATAAAGCATATTCACCTGTTCCTGTACACTTGCAGTCTCATAGTTATCTGTGGCCCATGATGGTGTAAACCCTGCAGAAGAGCCTAACTTAATCACTGGCTTGCCTATGCGGCCTTTTTTTGTATTGATTACTACTACTCCATTTGCAGCTCTGGATCCATAAAGAGAGGAGGCAGCAGCATCTTTTAAAATGGTAATAGACTCTATATCGTTGGGGTTAAGGGTGTTCATTACATTATTAGTTGCATAGATGTAATCGCTAAGCTGACCGGCATTACCGCTTTCTACCGGCACTCCATCTACTACATAGAGGGGCTCATTAGATGCATTCATAGAGCCGATACCACGTATTCTGATTTTGGCTACGCTGCCTGCCTGCCCTGATGCAGATGTAACCTGTACCCCAGCTGCCTTACCGATTATAGCATTTTGAAAGGAAGTGGTTGGTGCATCCTTTATTTCCTTTTGATTGATTACATCAGCAGATCCCGTAAAGGTTCCTTTTTTAGAGGTGCCGTAAGCTACTGCTATTACCTCGTCAAGTGATTGGGCATCAAAATCGAGTATGACATCAATTGTTGCTTTTCCTTTTATAGCACTTTCAAAAGTTTTGAAACCTACAGCAGAAAAAACCAGGGTAGCAGTAGAGGGCAACTTGTCTAAAACATAATGTCCGTTGGCATCTGAAGTAGTGCCTGTCGCCGTGCCTTTTACCATTACACTTGCTATGACGGGCTTTCCGTCTTTAGCTGTTACCTGCCCTGTAATGCGCGAGAGTTGCTGTGCACCTGCAAACTGATAAAAAAACAGTAAGATTGCGAAGAACGTTACTTTTCTCATAATGGATTATTTTAGTATTGAGGTATTTTGTTTATAAAATTTAAAATTGGGCATTACTATTAACCTTAATAATGTCAAAATTTTGCAATATTCTATTGCAGAAAGTAAAAGTTTTGTAAAATAATTACTTTTTTTAATAGTAACAATTACATTTTTTGTATTATTTTCTGCAAAATGTAGCTAAAGAACAGTTGCTCTTTAAAAACAGGAAAATAGTAGAGAGATTTTTGTATTTGGAAAAAGAAATGTAACCAGAGACCAACCTATTTACCAATATAAACTATTGCGTTTTGAAAAAATGTAAATGTTGGGCAGGGAACCATATATGGATTTCACCATAAGCAAATTTGAAAAAATATTTATCGAATTATCGGGGTGTTTCTTGCATACTAAATTATTTATTCCCAAATACATTCTTTAATACTTCAGTAACCCGCGCTGTGGGATTTTTGCGAATGTTTATTTCTTCTTGGGCTACATAATAAAATATGCCTTGCAGCGCCTTAGTAGTTACATAGCTATTGATATCGGTATCTACCGGTTTAGAAGAAAAGCGATTGTAGGTGGTAAATACATCTGTCCAGTATTTCTGGGCATCCGTCTTTTTTAATGAAGCTTCTATTACCGGTTTGAATGCTTCGGTTAACTGTGGGGTTGTATTTTTTTTGAGATAACTAGTAGCTGCAGTATCAGTTCCTTTTAAAATGGATAGTGCATCAGATACCTGCATATTTTTTACAGTAGTAAGAAATATGGGGGCGGCGGCTTTAGAAGCGTCCTCTGCAGCTCTGTTCATACTAAGCTCTGCATTGTCTATGAGTTTCCCCAGCCCGAGCATCCTCATTTTTTTCTCAATATCCTGTACTTCTTTTGGTAATAAAATCTTTACGGCGGCATCTTTAAAAAAACCATCTACGGCAGATAATTTGTCCCCGCTTTTTTGTGCACCAAGCGATAGCGCCTGCTTTAGCCCATCTACTATTTCGCCAGAAGACAAAGATGAGCCTGTATTTTTTGAAAATAAATTATTGGCTTTTTTAAACAGGCTTGATACCTTATTTCCCGAATCCTGTTGAGCAGATGCAGGCAAAAACAATAGAACAATAACGCAAAAGGTCAATATTTTTTTCATGGCTTGTTTTTCAGAGAAAATAAAAATAGGTATTTATGTGCGGTGAGGCTATTGTTTAATTGTTAATTTATAATTTACGCTAAGGGTATTGGCTTTTTTGTTTCAATGATTTTTAGCATGGGGAATAGTGTGCAGTTCAACTTTTAATTACAAATGGGTTTTTAAAATATAAAAGATTTATTTTTTTTAAAACTTACCACTCACCTACCTCTTAAAAAAATATTACTTTTGGCGACTTCATTTTTATAAGATGCCTTTAAATAAATCTATTAGTTCTGTTTTGATAATTGGATCGGGGCCAATTGTAATCGGACAGGCGTGCGAATTTGACTATTCCGGAACCCAAGCGGCAAGAAGCCTTAGAGAAGAAGGAATAAAAGTAATATTGATTAACAGCAACCCTGCTACCATCATGACAGACCCTATGATGGCCGACAGGGTGTATCTGCTGCCGCTTACTGTAGAAAGTATAGAGCAGATAATAGCAGAAAATAAAATTGATGCAGTGCTTGCTACTATGGGTGGGCAAACTGCACTAAACCTGTGCAAAGAGGCCGATGAAATGGGCGTGTGGGAAAAAAATAATATCCGGCTGATAGGTGTGGACATTAAAGCAATTGACAAGGCTGAGGATCGGGAAAAATTCCGCAAATGGATGGTGGAAATGAATATAGATGTAGCGCCTGCAAAAATTGCGAACTCATTTCTGGAAGGAAAAGAAATTGCCCAATCTATTGGGTTTCCACTCGTAATTCGCCCATCTTTTACTTTGGGCGGCACAGGCGGTAGCATCGTATTTGATAAAAATGTACTGGACGAAGCGCTCAATCGCGGGCTTACTGCTTCGCCTATGCATGAGGTGCTGGTAGAAAAAGCAATGATGGGATGGAAAGAATTTGAACTGGAGCTGCTGCGCGATGATAAAGACAATGTGGTTATCATCTGCACCGTAGAAAATTTTGATCCGATGGGGGTGCACACCGGCGACTCTATTACTGTAGCACCTGCCATGACGCTTAGCGATACAGCCTATCAGAAAATGAGGAATACTGCTATCAGAATGATGCGGAATCTTGGCAATTTTGCCGGTGGCTGCAATGTGCAATTTGCATTGAATCCACAAACAGAGGAAATTATAGCCATAGAAATAAACCCACGGGTAAGCCGCTCCTCAGCATTGGCAAGCAAAGCCACGGGTTACCCCATAGCTAAAGTAGCCGCCAAGCTTGCAGTAGGCTATACGCTCGATGAATTAAAAAATCAGATTACTCAAACTACTTCTGCCTTTTTTGAACCGGCACTAGACTATGTTATTGTAAAAATACCGAGATGGAACTTTGATAAATTTAAAGGCGCAGATGATACCTTAGGGTTTCAGATGAAATCGGTAGGCGAAGTAATGGCCATAGGAAGAAGTTTTGCAGAGGCAATACAAAAAGCCTGTCAGAGCCTAGAAAATGATGCCTTAGGGCTGGGATATTATGGCAAAAGCCTGATGCATGCTGAAGAGATTGTAGAATATATAAAAGTACCTAAATGGGATCGCCTCTTTAGAATAAAAGATGCTTTAATGATTGGGGTAAGTGTAAAGCGCATTTGCGAATCTACAGGAATAGACAGATGGTTTATTTATCAGATTCAAAAAATATGCAACTGTGAAAAACAATTAGCAAAAGTAACTTTAGAGACAATGCCTGCCGAACTGATGCTCGAAGCAAAGCGTTTAGGGTTTAGCGATGAGCAAATGGCGCGCATCATGGAGGACGAAAGCAGTGCAGCCGATATTTATGAAAAAAGAAAATCGCTGGGTATTACCCGTGTGTACAAAATGGTGGACACCTGCAGTGCGGAGTTTGAAGCAAAGACCCCCTACTTTTACAGCACATTCGAATAGTAATAATAATTGAGTAAAAAGAGATTTAAAAAATTAAATGGAAGACAAAATATTATACAACGAATCAATTCCTTCTAAAAAGAAAAAAATTATAGTGCTGGGTAGCGGCCCCAACCGTATAGGGCAGGGTATAGAATTTGATTATTGTTGTGTACACGGCTTGCTTGCTATAAAAGAATGTGGCATGGAAGCTATCATGATCAATTGCAATCCCGAAACGGTTTCTACAGATTTTGACATAGCGGATAAATTATATTTTGAACCAGTATTTTGGGAACATATCTGGGAGATAATAGAATTGGAAAAGCCGGAAGGAATAATTGTGCAATTAGGTGGGCAAACGGCGCTGAAACTTGCCGGCAGGCTGCACGAAAAAGGGATTAAAATAATCGGAACTTCTTATAACAGCATGGATATAGCCGAAGACAGGGGCCGGTTTAGCGATTTGCTTAAAGAATTAGAAATACCTTATCCCCGGTATGGTACAGCGCACTCTACAGATGAAGCGATTGAAATAGCACACGAAGTAGGATACCCGGTATTAGTACGCCCAAGCTATGTATTAGGTGGTCAGCGTATGCGCATAGTATTGAACGATGAAGAATTAGAAAATGGAGTGCTGAGTTTATTAAAGCATTTGCCGGGCAATAAAATCCTGATAGATCAATTTTTAGACAGGTGTCAAGAGGCAGAAATTGATGCCATTTTTGATGGGGAAAGTTTTCATGTAATGGGATTGATGGAGCACATTGAACCGGCCGGCATTCATAGCGGCGATAGCAATGCGGTATTACCACAGTTTAATCTTTCGCCTCTGATAGTACACACTATGGAAGAATATGCTGAAAAAATAGCCCGTGCATTAAACATCAAAGGGTTGATTAATATTCAGTTTGCTATAAAGGATGGTAATGTGTATGTGATAGAAGCCAATCCGAGAGCCTCACGTACTACACCATTTATTGCTAAGGCTTATGGTATTCCCTATCTCAATATAGCTACCAAAATTATGCTTGGGCAGGCCAAGTTGAAAGATTTCAAATTTGAAAAGAATTTGAAAGGCTTTGCTATAAAAGAGCCCGTTTTTTCTTTTAATAAATTCCCTAATGTAAATAAGGAATTAGGACCCGAAATGAAAAGTACTGGCGAGGCCATCCGATTCATAAAAGACCTGCGTGACCCATATTTTAGGCAATTGTACCGGGAGAGAAGTATGCATTTAAGTAAGTAAGGCTATGAGGTAAAATCCTGGCTTCAATATACTTTCTGCCATTGTCAATATGCTGCATAATTGCAACGCTGAAACAAACAAAAAATCCCGCTCTTACAGCAGGACTTTTTGAAGTAACACATCATGAGAAAAATTACCAGTTACTAAGCCTTATTCCAATATTATATGGGCGAAAATCCAAATCGTTTTTAAAAATAGACTTAGGGCTATACGATCCATACAGTCTCACTGGCCCTAACCCCAATTCACCGATGTAAGAAAATTTCCACTGTTGCAGGTCGTAGTCGCCCCGGTTTTTCTTTTTGCCACGCTCACTACTTATCTGTTTATTTCTGCTGCTGTACAAAAATCCGCCACTTATACCTGCACTAATGCTGATTCCCTTATC
Source organism: Bacteroidota bacterium (assembly GCA_018268075.1). Classification (GTDB taxonomy): domain Bacteria; phylum Bacteroidota; class Bacteroidia; order Chitinophagales; family Chitinophagaceae; genus Ginsengibacter. The sequence continues at coordinate 71,557 of JAFDXH010000217.1, forward strand.
GGAATAGTTGGTGTTAGTACGAAAATTGAGCATTAAGGGAACAGTAATATAGTCTGCTGCTAATTTGTTTTTTGAAAAGCTTATAGAATCCCGCATAGCAAAGGAATGGGTTATAGATGCCCCGTTATAAGGATTGATGCCGCCTTCATTGAGGCTTATGTTGGATTTGAACCGGTAGTTATTCAATTCCAAGCCCAGCCCGTATTTCAGGTTTACATTATGCTTTATCAAATTAAGCCTTTGCATAAACAACCAGATATTTACATTGGCCGACTTTACAGTTTTCAGTTTAAAATCATTGGCTACAAGGTCTGGCGTACCCGGCTTATTTACCAGGCTTCCATTGGCAGTAGCTTGGGCATAGTTAGTTTTATCTATCCAATTAGAAAATCCAAGGTCTATAATAAACGAGGAGGTACTGATGTTTGACTTCTTCATTTGACGGCGGTTGCCAACGGTTACGGTTACACGTTTTTTTTCATCGGCATTGCCTTTCTTTAATATAATCATGCCGCCGATACGAATCGTATCTTCATTGCGGCTCGCTTTTACTGAATCGTACTGAGCAAAAGCATTTGCTGAAGCTATCAGCACACTTAAAATCATAATTGTCTTTTTCATTCGATTTTCTTTTCTTTTTTTTAAAAATTTAGTTTGAGGCTACCTGTTTTTCATTGCCTGAAAGCATTTTTGCTATAGGGTTGGTGCGTTCTACAATGCGTTTTAGCTTTCTTAAAAACCCGCCAACTTTTGTTTTATTAAATTCTTCATTGGTTACATTATAAAAAACATAATTTTCATTATTGCTTGCCCGGGTATTTACTGTGCTCAATGCATAATTTTGAGGGTCACCATCAGGCTTTATTTCTTTGTCTATCTGTACAGAAGGGGTCTTGTTATTTACCGCAATAGCTAAAGCATCATCTATCATTTTAGGAATCTGTATCTGCGGTTCTTTTATTTTAAAATCTTCAAGCGTGGTATTTTTTTGGGCTAAATGTGCAATAATTTCTATCGGTTCTTTTTTATTCTTAGGTATAGCTTGTTCTTTCGCATCTTTTACTGCCGGTTTTTCCCTTGCTTGCTGTGTGTTTATTGCGTAGGATGCATCAGGCTCTTTTTTGGTTTCTGTAGTAGCATTCGGGGGTGAAACTGTATTTTCTCCAGCATGAGTTGGTGGATCGGGTTGAATATTTTTAGTAGCCGATGCAGTAGTTATTTCAGGTGTAAGCGTTTTTACCGGTGCAAAATAGTTTGCAGTGAACCATATTCCAGCGCCCGCTATCATGGCTGCGGCCAGTATTTTCCAGACAATGAAGGGTACTACTTTTCCATCAGTTTCTTTTTTCAAAAGTGTATGCTTCTTTTCAAAAATCACTGCTTTGTCCGGAATTATTTTTGTTAGAGCATAAAGATTAAATTCATGAGCATGCTGCGGGTGAGCAAGTACAAATTGATTTACACTATGCTTTTCTTCTTCATTTAATTCTCCATCATAAAATAATATAAATTTTTCTTCAAAATTAGATTCATCTATAAATATATCCGCCTCTTTAAAAAGGCTGTTTTTTTGTGTAAATTCAATTTTTTCATCTGCAGATTGCACCGTCATTTGAAACATTTTGAATTCGGGCAGCAAGTCGTTATTTGCTGCTACAAATTGTTCTACT
>JAFDXH010000218.1 GCA_018268075.1 Bacteroidota bacterium
AAGCAATCGAAAAGGTTATAAATGGTAATACCTGGTTTCCGGTCATGAATGAATCTTTGGAAAGCAGTTCTGTTTTCTTTGCAGATGGGTTTATGAAAAAATATCAGCTTACCAAAAGAGAGTTGGAGATAATCCGTATGATCGTAGCCGGAATACCTACCCGCCAAATAGGTGAAAGATTATTTGTAAGCGAATTTACCATCAATGCGCACAGAAGAAATATTTGCCGCAAACTCAATGTACATACGCCTGTAGGCCTCATTAATTTTGCTAAGGAGCACGGCTTGGAATAGTCTTCTCTTTTCAAAAAATAGTTACTGTTAACTATTGTTGCTCTATCAATTTCGGCGGAATTTTACATTTTATCCTACTGAAAAGAAACAAAAAACAGGTTTTCATTCCCTGCTATATTCCAGTGGGCTGGCGGAATTTTCCCCACTCATGCCTTGCCTTGCTTTGCTTGTCAGAAATTTTTAAAAAATGTATTATGAAAAAAAATCTACCTACTTTCCTTCTTTTTCTTTCTTGTATTTTTTGCGCGGGCATTAGCCTGAATGCTCAAAGCATACAAGTAGTGCCTAATCCTACCACATCAAGCTCATTTAATTATACACAGAATTCTAATATAGAGGCTCTTTCCGGGTACTGCGGTTCGCCAACAGTTTTTAATAATTCACTGGTAATGCTATACAATCCCTCTTCCAATTCGGAAGGAAGCGACCGGGTAATCCAGTTGGCAATTTATACTGGCGGCGACAGCCTTCATTTGATACCAAATCCGACCTATGAATTGGGATTCCAATATCCACAAGTCCCTACTTTATATCATGATAAGTTATATTTTATTTATCAAAATAGTCAATACTTTAGCCAGCTGGCCGAATATAGCAGTGATGGCACCATTAAACTTATTCCTACTACTAATTACGCATTTACGGTGCTTGATAATGGAATTGTATATAATGATACGTTGTATGTTGGTGAACAAACGCCTTCAGGAAGTAAAATTTTATCACGACTCGATGGCAATACTTTAGTTCCCATTGGCAATCCAAATGCGACCTATTATGGATATCAAGGAAATGCAATTGTTTTCAATAATAACCTTTGTATAAATTATGGAAATCTTCCTATCGGCACTCATCAGCTTGCACAATATGACGGTACTAACTGGACAATTTTTCCAAATCCGGATACAAGCTATTATGCATATCAGGGTAGTCCGATTATCTATAACAATCAATTATGCATGAAGTATTATAACGAGTCCAACGTAAATCAATTAATGGTTTTTGATGGCACTAACCCACCGTCGCTAATACCCAATCCTCCAAATTCTGGAAATGGTTATCAAGGCTCCCCTCTCCTATTCAACAATGATCTCTTTATGTTTTTTAATGGGTATCTGGCAACTTCTGGTATGAGCATTGCATTTTATGACGGCTCTGACATAACACTTATCCCCAATCCAGACAACTCGCTGAATGGATTTATTAATTCCTCTGGAGATTCAATGGTTATATACAATAATAATTTATATGGCATTTACGAAACCAATGATGGGCTTAACTATCTCGCGCAATATCAAGCTGATTCTAATACCTGGACACTGATTTCTAATCCTGATGCCGGCTCAGTTTACGGACAGCTAATCGTTTTCGGCAACAATCTTTACCTGATGTATCACACAGCTACGGGTGCATCTCAATTAGGCTATTTTGATGGCAACACCATCAATTTAATTCCCAATCCGGGTGGAGCAAATAGTGCATCAGGAAATATTGGATACACAGGATATCCAATAATGTGGAATGATACATTGTTTATGCAATTTGGAAGTGTTCCATACGACCATGCGGGCAATCTTGCATTTCTTAATGAAAGCCCATTGCCCGTATCACTTTTAAATCTTCGGGCAAAATATGTGGCACCAAACAAAATCCTGGTAAGGTGGCAAACAGCCTCTGAGCACAACAACAAAGGTTTTGAAGTGCAAAGAAGTACAGATGGAATTAATTTTTCAACAATAGGCTTTCTTGGCGGAGCCGTCAATTCAAATTTACTTTTGAACTATTCATTTATAGATAATTCAGGCATTACCGGAAAAATATTTTATCGTATAAAACAAATAGATGAAGATGGGCATGGAACATATTCGCCTATTGTGAATGTTGATGTTGCCCACCAAAATATCATTTCCTTTTCACCCAATCCTGCACAGAGTGCTATTACAATAATATCTTCTGTAATCATAAAAGAAATTAACCTGATAGATATGAGTGGACAGATAATAAAAAGATGGAGCAATGTTTTGCCAAATGGCAAACTATATCTTAGCGATATTTCGAAGGGGGCTTATTTCTTAAAATTTGTGAATGATGGTTTTGAACAAACACATAAATTGATTAAGCAATAAAAAGGAGGGAGTTTTTGCCAAAAGACGTCCCCTGTTTTTATCAGAAAATTGGCTCTCTTAGAACAACTGAACGTGTAGAAAATGTAGAAAGTCAATCTTGAGTTTATCAATAGTACTATCTTCTAATGGCTTTTCCTATGGTAGTTTTTTATCAAAAAATAGTTACAAGTAACTATTGTTGGCTTATCAATTTCCCGGGAAATTTACACTACCCCCAACTGTGGACTGATACTTTTTGGTTCTTGCCAGCGCACCCAAAAATTCATTAAAAGTATGCTTAACATTTAAAAAAGAATATTATGAAAAATCATTTATGGCATTTTAAAAAGAGCCTTAAATTTCAATTTACGCATCTATGGGTCATATTTCTTTTCTCCTTCATACAATCGTGTTCTACTACTAGGTTTGATAACGTCCAACTAGAGGGATCTATTGACAAAACCAATATTGAATATTATTGGAAATCAGGTTTAAGTCTCGGTTCCTACATTAGATCTCCAAGTCAAGATGATATTGCATTAAACATCGCAGCGCTTTATTTGCTTGGATTAAACGGGGGTAATCATCAATCTAACACTTTCAATTATAATATTCAAAATGCTGCTCCCGTATTTGCAATGAATTCGCAGTCACATGGCCCGTTTAATGAGGAAATTGAAAACCCGACATTAACTCTTCCCTCTCTGAGCAAAGGTGCGCCATCACCCAACATTAAAAAAAATATTCGTTTTTTAACAGGGATTGAATACATCTCAAAAGGTGGAAAAGATCCTGGCACTACCACGCATTTAAATTATCTGGAAGTACCCTTTTATGTTACTTACTGGACGAACCCAATTGCCAAAGGAAATATTTTTGGCGGATTAGGGCCATATATAGCTTATGGTATTGGAGGCAATACAAAGACTTCTACAGATAAATGGAAGTCCTTTGGTAATAAAGGAGATTTTAAGCCTTTTGATGCAGGTTTGACTTTCACCGCCGGTTACAAAATGACTAATAGTTTTTCATTTCGTATTGCTTATGATAAGGGAATGGTAAATACTGCTAAAGATGCCCCTCATTCTAAAACACACAACAACAATTTAAGCTTAAATATTGGCTATCCCTTAAACAGAATTTATAAAAATAAAAAGCACTGATCTTCATTTAAGTAATCCCTATATCATTCAGGAAAATGATTTTCATTTCTCAGCGATCACCACTCTGAATTTATTTTTATAAACTACATGCCCATTGTTTTGGATAAAAGGTTTTGCAGAATCTAAAGTAGTCTGATATGATTTTTCATATCCTGAATTTTCAATGGCTTTAGCAGCAGGGCCTGCAGAAAGCAACCCTTTCATAGCTGTTTCCACATCAGGATAATCCCAGATAGATTCTTCATCTGCGCTGGCCAGCACATTGAGCCCCATGTCTTCAAGGATAGTTTCTAACAAATGATTTTCTGTCAATGCAAAGGGGCCGGGAGCGCCGGGCGGAGGTGGTGGCAACAAACTTCCTATCGCTTTCAGATAAGTGGTTGCTTCGCAATCTTCTTTCTCGCCCCAAATCATCGCTACTAATTTCCCTTTGCTTTTTAATACGCGCTTTGCTTCTTTCAGTGCATTTTTTACATCGGCTGCATATTGAAAAGAATTAAAACCAGTAACCACATCAAATGAATTGTCAGCAAAAGGAAGCTCTTCCATTTCTCCGGTAAAAAAAGTTACAGAAGGATTGCGCTGCTTGGCCTCTTCAATAAATGGTGCCGTAGCATCAAAGCCTGTAATATCTGCGCCTGATTGGGCGGCAAGGCTAATAAAGTAGCCTGTACCACACCCTACATCTAACAACCTGTCAGAAGATTTTAATTTGATAAACTCAAGCGCATATTCATAGCATGATTTTACAGTTGGCTCCTGTATAGCTGCCCAGTCTTTGGGCCGTTGGCCCCACAGTTTTGCTTGCATTGATTGTGAACCCATAAAAATATTTATTTAGAATTTTTTAAAATTATTTTTTTATCCAAAAAAAGCCACCCCAGAGAGTTTATTTTGAGGCGGCTTTTAATCCTAAATTCCTGTATCTAAAAATTCCGCCTAATAATCAAGAAGATTTTTTTCCTGATTGATCACAGGAAATACTTACCTGCAATATCTCTCCTTTTCCAACAAGCGGAGGCCCAAAACCCCAATTAGAAATATATAGTTTATTATCCGGCCCCATTACCATTGCTGTAGGGAAATTAAGCCCTGAAACAAGGATTGTTCTTGCACCCGAAGGGTCAATGCGAACAACATCTCCAGTGCCCGGTGTTGGAAATGAATTATTGGTAGTGCCTTCAAGTACATACATTCCTCCTACTCTATCAAATACAATACTTTGTGCCATGCTAAAGCCCGATGCTATCTGAGTAATTTTTCCCTGAAGGCTAATTTTATAAACATTGGAATTACCCGTGATAGGAAAATGGCTTAGGTTCACCATATAAAAAC
>JAFDXH010000219.1 GCA_018268075.1 Bacteroidota bacterium
AGAAGGGATCATTTTATTGATCTGGTCATTAAAATAATCTTCCTGCGTTACCACCAGTTCTTTAGAAAGTTTTCCATTAATAACTCCGCGTTTAAAAGGCGCTCCTTCCACATACATTTCATACAAACCGGAATTACTTTTGCGAAACCAATTACTATTAATTGTATATAGTCCATTTACTTCTTTCCTCTGCAACTGTAGGCTTGAACTGTCTTTTATTTCAGGTGGATTTACTTTCGATACCCACACCAAATAAAGAAATAAGATCCCGAGCAACAGGATAAAAGAACCTATCACGTATAGAAACCGTCGCCAGAATTTACTCTTGGTTTTAAGCATTTCTTATTCTTTCTACAATTTTATCATCTCCTAATAGTAAGATACAGGTTAATAAACCACCAATAGCCGTACCCAATATGCCATGCACATTCAGGTTTTGCCCCGTCAAAAAAAGATTTTTCAATTTGGTACGAGAACTGATAAATGTTTTTAACGAATCCCTGTAATCTCTTGATATACCATATAAAGATCCATCATCTGTACCAATATAATCCCGATACGATAAAGGAGTTGTTGTATAATAAGACTCCACACAATCTTTAATACCTGGAAAACGCTCCTCTACAACATCCATTAACTTTTCCGCCTTTCTTTTTTTAAAATCTTCATACCCATTTCCACGGTCACCGGGATCTGAAACAGTATTAAATGTATCTTTCCAGGGCTCCATCTCTTCATACCGCATGTAACTAAAAATAGTCATAGAATCTGCCCAATCTTTTGCCTCACTTGAATGTGTAAAAAATAAAGCATACCCTAGCGGCCAATTGTCTTGTGTATAATCCGCTATTGTCCATACCTGGCCTTGCTTAAAATAATAAAAATTATTATTAAAATATTTCAGCGACTTCTCCTTCAAAACAATGTGTACACAAAAAGAAGAAACTGTATTCTTTAGTTCTTTCAATCTTTTCCTGTAGGCGTTTCGAATATGTGAAGAGTCGATCATCTCAAGTGTCTTTGCGGGGTGAACATTGGAAATAAAATTCTTTGCCAGAATTTTCTCCCCTTTGACAGTTTCCACATACACGGCTTTATCACCATCTGCATGTATCTTTTTTACTTCGCAGTTTCGTACTATTTCTCCGCCATTCGCACGGATATTCTGCACCATTATCTTCGCCAACTGCGAGCCGCCATTTATGCACTTATAAGAGCTTTCAATATAACTGTTAACGATAAGTGCATGTATGTAAAAAGGAGTTTCCTGGCAGCCGGCATACAATAAATTATTTCCCGCCAGGATCTCCTGCAATTTTACGTTAGGGGTTAACGTTTCGATAAAATCCATTGCACCGATATTCATCGTATCAAACTTTTCTTCCAGGCTTCCATTTATGGTTAAATTATACAAAGGAAACTTGCTACAGATTTCTTTCATGGCATCGCAATATTTTTGGATTGCCTTTTCTTCGCCAGGAAAGTACACTGAAAGTTGTTTTACAAAATTCTCATATCCCTGCGCAAATGGATACTCAATGGAGTCATTATCGATAATAATTTTATCAAAGGAATCTCTATCCAGCTTTTCCAATTTCAGCTTTTCCATCACTCCCATATACTTTAGTATCTGGTAGAGATTTTGGCCTTTCTCTAATCCTCCTATATAATGAACTCCTGAATCAAAGATTATCCTGTTCCGAACAAAAGTTTGCAGGCAGCCGCCAAATTGCCGGTTTTTTTCGAGTACACATACACGTAATCCCTCCTGGCTAAGCAGGTTTCCGCAAACCAATCCGCCCATTCCGCTACCAATTATGACCACATCAAACTCCTGCATATACAGTGTTATGTATTTTTTTTAAAACAAAAATTATATTCGATGTGCGTTTTGTATTGTCGATCCGGGAAAGCTCCATTTTGTTTTTATCCGCCATCTCCTGTATAAAAGTTCCTGATAAAAATGAAAGCCCTTGTTTGCTTGTTTTGTTGAAGGAGAAAAGCCTTGTTGAAAAAAACTCTGTTAATTTAGTTCCCTTATGTCTTTCTGCAAGATCTTTATCTCCATCCCGTATAACTAATAGCCCATTTTCCTTCAAACTATCAATACATTTTTCAATAACAATTTTTTGTTCGTTTGGTTGCAGGTAGTGCAGCACATCGCTAATAATAATAGCGTCATATTTTTCAAACTGAAAGCCCAATATATCCCTGTATTCAAAATTGAGATTTTCGTTTTTGCTGAAACAATTGGAGGCCGTTGCTATTTTTTCTTCATCATAGTCAACCCCTGTAATCATTCTTTTAGGCGATGTAAGGCTTAACATATACGACATAAACCCATAGCCGCAACCAATATCCAAAATTCTTCCCTCTTTGGGTATCAACTCATGGAATTGCTGGTAATAGTTTTCCAGCTTTATTTTTATCCGCGTATACCACTCCAGAACAGGTCCTTTATACAAATAATTTCTTACCAGTTGCTCTTTAAAATACTTTGGCTGTTCAATCTTTTCTCTTATTATTTCATACTCCTGCCGAACATACCGGTTAATCAACTTTGTTCTTTCCGAATAGGTAGCACCAAAATTTTTATTTTCGGGATTTATACGAGGAAGGAATTCAACAGTTGTTGTACCATCTTTTAATAATAAATCTCCCTTTGATTTGGTGTAACCCGTACCATGTAAAATAACCGGTAATATATCTAATCCGAGCTTTTCCGCCACATCAAATGCTCCGGTATGCAAACGCCTACGTCCCCCATCAGAAGGTCCCGTCCCCTCCGCGAAAATAACAAACC
>JAFDXH010000021.1 GCA_018268075.1 Bacteroidota bacterium
CAGTATATTTTGCAATACACCTTACTTCATTTTTGGGTTTAAAAATAGAAGATAATTACAACGGGGCTAATGCCTGTTTTGATTACAAAGAAGGAAAATTTACTACCACTGCAAATGAAGATCAATTAGCAGATAATGAAATCAATTATCAACTTTCAGAATTACTGAAAGCGCTGCAGCCTCATGATCTGGAGCAAGTAAAACTGAACCAGCACAAAAGAATGGTGCTTCTCAATATTTTGGAAAAATATTATGCCTGGCATGTTCCTGAATTTGGTAAAATGAAATCGCTGAGCATACTTCAGCAACTTTTTTAACCCCCTGCCTCGCCTGTTAATTATTTCAGTTAATAAATTTTCTCTACAGAGGTACTTGCTACTATTTAAGGTGCATTCCAAATTGTAGCATTGCTTGTGGGCAGTGAAGACACTGCCCTCGGCACTTCGCCCCGGTTGGTGTTTCCACCAGCCGGCTACAAATTGAAATGCACCCGTATTTAGTAAATAAAGAAAGTATTACCCATGTTTGATTAATTTTGCCCAAAAGTGGTGAACATTTTCCCCACCACTGATATGTAAATAGTCCCAAAAATATATGCTCGATAAATTAGAAGCCATTAATGCAAGATTTGAAGACCTGGGCATTGCACTATCAAATCCTGAAATTGTTAATGACAATAAAAAATATAAGCAATTAAGCAAGGAGTACAAGAGCCTTGAGAAGATCGTAATTGCACGCAGTAAATACATAAGCCTCTTAAATGATATTGATTTTAATAAAGAGGTGCTCAACAGCGATGATGAAGAAATGCGTGAGATGGCAAAAGAAGAATTGCCTGCCCTTTTAGAAAAAAAGGAACAGACAGAAAACGACATTCGGAATATGCTTATCCCCAAAGATCCTCAGGATGAAAAAAATTGTATTCTGGAAATAAGAGCCGGCACCGGTGGCGACGAAGCTTCTTTATTTGCCGGCAACCTATGCCGCATGTATTTAAAATACTGCGAAAATAAAGGATGGAAAACAGCACTGCTAAGCGAAAGTGAAGGCACTGTGGGCGGATATAAAGAAGTACAACTGGAGGTAACAGGCGAGGATGTATATGGCACACTAAAATTTGAAAGTGGTGTACACCGTGTACAACGAGTACCTGATACAGAAGCGAGTGGCCGCGTGCATACAAGCGCAGCTACAGTAGCAGTAATGCCCGAAGCAGAAGAAGTGGATGTGGAAGTAAGAGAAAGCGATGTAAAAATGGAAACCGCCAGAAGTGGTGGCGCCGGAGGGCAGAATGTAAATAAGGTAGAAACTAAAGTAATGCTCACTCACATCCCTACAGGCCTTGTAATTATTTGCCAGACCGAGCGCAGCCAGTTGGGCAACAGAGAAAAAGCAATGCAGATGCTGAGAACAAAGCTCTATGAAGAAGAAGTAAGAAAACAAGAAGAGGAAATAAGCCGCCATCGTAAAAGCCTTGTGAGCAGTGGCGATCGTTCTGCAAAAATACGCACGTACAATTACCCTCAGGGCCGCGTAACCGATCATAGGATAGGGCTTACATTGTACGATCTTGATAATGTACTCAATGGCGACCTTAAACCATTTATAGATGCACTTCAGTTTGCAGAAAATTCTGAGAAACTGTTAACTACTTCCTAAGGAAAACGGTTAGAGCAGTTCAAAAATGAATTATGACAATAAAATGAAGGGTTCTTAGTTTTTCATTAACACAATCATTAATAATTTTGGCATGCGGTTTGAATAATAAGAAGGTAGAATCGGACAAATATTAATTTTTCAATTTTCTCATAAGCAGTTAGTTTTGGTAAACGGCCCCTGTTTCTACAGGGGCCTTCTTTTTAAAAGAATTCTTTTAAAAAATTTTAAAATCTAATTGAGGATTTTTTCACAGCATGGCACTATATCTTTGTTGCTGCTTATAAACAAGTGCAACTTGAGCCAAGAAGTTTCTCAAATTTTTCAGACTACAAAACCCACCCGCTGGAAAAGCGTGAAGTGGACACTGCGTGTATTACTTTTTACCACCCTATTTTTCTTTATAGTGCTGGTATTTGCGCTTTACAGCGGATCTTTACCCAGCATTCCTAATATGGAGGCACGCGCAAGGGAGTATGAAACAGTACTTGACCCTTCAAATCCGCTCGTTTTAAAAAACAGGCAGAATACTTCCTTTAAAGGATTTAAAAATTTCCTTTTCAATAAACTAAAAGCCGACTCTTTAAAAAAATTAAAAAATCAACACGGGTCGCCTGCCAATAACCTTCCTTTAATCAGAGCGGCTTTTTATACTCCATGGGATGGAAAAAATTCCTTTTCTGATTTTCAGAGAAATGCAGACCAACTCAATACTATTTTTCCTGAATGGTTTTTTATAGATACGATTACCCATAAGCTACAGACCAGAATAGATAGTGCAGGGCTTGCTTTAATGAAGCAAAAAAAGTTGACCATATTGCCCATGCTATCAAATTTTAATTCTTCCAAATCAATCTTTGATGGCAAATTATTGCACAGGATACTCAATGATACTGTGGTGCGAAATAGATTTATTAACCAGTTAGTTGACACACTTTCATTTTATCATTTTCAGGGGGTAAATGTTGACTTTGAAGAGCTGAATGAGCCCAGCAATACAGCGCTTACAAGCTTTCAGAAAAAGCTATACGAAACACTGCATGCACAAGGCTTAATAGTAACGATGGATGTAGCCCCCAAAAATGATGATTATGACTACAAAGCCTTGTCGCTCTATAACGATTATATCATTCTGATGGCTTATGATGAATACAATAATTCTACCGGGCCTGGGCCTATAAGTGCACAGAAATGGATAGAAGATGCGGTGACCTGGACAGCAGATAGAATAGATCCTTCAAAAATAATTTTAGGCGTTGGCGCTTTTGGGTATAGTTGGAAAAATGGAAAAATGGAAAGTACCCTTACTTATTATGATGCCATTAACAAAGCCAAAATGCTCAATGGGAGCATCATATACGACAATGATAGCTACAATCTTCACTATAGTTATAACACAGTAGATCCTGATGATAGTGAAAATATATCACGACATGATGTATGGTTTACTGATGCTGCCACTTGCTTCAATATTTTGCGGTTTAGCGATGAGTTTCCGGTAGCAGGTACCGCCATTTGGCGATTGGGCAGCGAAGACCAGCGCATCTGGAAATTTTACAACCGTAGGCTCGATAATGCGTCTATTGCAGCGCATCCCTTTAATTTTGATTCTTTAAAAATAATTCCGGAACTAAAAAATAGTTCCATATTTAAGGGAGAGGGCGAGGTGTTGGATATTTTGTACTCACCCCAACCTGGAAAAATAAAATTAGAGATAGACAGTACAGAACAATTAATAGCCGAGCAGAGCTACCTTCAACTACCTTCGGGATATGGCATCAGAAAATTTGCAGAAGATACTACTGTAGGTAAGGGGCATAAGCTCATTCTCACTTTTGATGATGGCCCCAGTGCAGAATATACTCCGCAAATATTAAGTATTCTTGAAAGAGAAAAAGTGCCGGCTACTTTTTTTCTGATAGGGATAAATGCAGAACAAAATATCCCATTGGTGCAGCGGGAATACAGAGATGGTTTTGAATTAGGCAACCATACATTTACCCATCATAATATTGCAGACATGAGCCTTTCGCGTGCTGCATTAGAGATGAAACTCACACGGCTGCTCATAGAAAGCATTACAGGGCATAGCACCATTCTTTTCAGAGCGCCCTATAATGCTGACTCTGAACCACAAACCTATGAAGAACTTGCCCCCATAGAAAGAAGCCGTAGTGAAAATTACTTAACAGTAAATGAGAGCATAGACCCAAATGACTGGGCGGTGGGAGTAAGTGCTGACAGTATTTACTATCGGGTAGTAAGGCAAGTGGAGCAAACTAATGCCAGCATTATTTTATTGCACGATGCCGGAGGTGAAACGCGGCAGGCCACTGTAGATGCACTTCCCAGAATTATTCAGTATTTCAAAGAGCGGGGCTATGTATTTACAACGGTGGCCGATCTGATGGGTAAAACCCGTGATGAGGTGATGCCAAGGGTGGCAACCAATAAAGACCGGTGGACAAGAAAATTTAATTTTTTCCTTGCGGAAAGCGGATATTGGAGTGGACAGATCTTGTTTTCACTTTTCATTATAGGTATTTTATTATCTGTAGGCAGAATGATCGCGATGGCAATCTTAGCTACCATTCAAAAAAGAAAAGAAAAAAAAGAACATGAACTGATAACTGCACTACCAGTAGCCCTCAAAGCCTCGAGCGCTCTGGTAAGTGTAATTGTTCCTGCGTATAATGAGGAGGTAAATTCAGTACGAACCATCAACAGCCTTTTGGATCAGGATTACCCCAACCTGGAAATCATTTTTGTAGATGATGGTAGCAAAGACCAAACATATCAAACAGTAAGAGACCATTTCAAAGACCACCAGAAGGTAACCGTAATTACCAAAACGAATGGAGGTAAGGCGTCAGCGCTTAATTATGGGATCAGCCATACAGATGCGGAATACGTAGTATGTATAGATGCCGATACCCAATTAAAACAAGATGCTGTAAGACTATTGATGGAAAAATTTACTGATGCCAATGTAGCGGCGGTAGCAGGAAATGTAAAAGTGGGCAATGAAGTAAATATGATTACCCGCTGGCAGAGTATTGAATACATTACCTCTCAAAATTTTGATCGCCGTGCATTTGACCTGCTCAATTGTATAACGGTAGTGCCCGGGGCTATTGGTGCTTTTCGCAGGGATGCCCTCCTCATCTCCGGAGGCTTTACTAAGGATACACTTGCAGAGGATTGCGACCTTACCATGCGCATGCTAAGAGATGGGTATGTGATAAGAAACTGCACCAGTGCGCTCTCCTATACTGAAGCTCCAGAAACATTTAAGCAATTTATGAAGCAAAGGTTTAGGTGGAGTTTTGGGGTGATGCAATGTTTTTGGAAACACAGGGATACACTTTTCAATCCTAAGTATAAAAATTTAGGCATGGTGGCTATGCCGAATATTTTAATTTTTCAGATCATTCTGCCCTTTCTGGCGCCATTGGCCGATCTCATTTTAGTATTAAGCATAGTAGCGGCTTCTCTTGGCATCGTAGTGGCCAGTGTGCAACATATTATTTTTTACTACATTATTTTCACGTTGGTAGATATGGCAGGTGCGGCATTAGCCTTTGCATACGAAAGGGAGAATGTTTTAAAATTAGTATGGATGCTTCCGCAAAGGATTATCTACCGGCAAATGATGTATTATATTCTTATAAAATCTTTTGGTAAAGCACTCAAGGGCGAACTGCAAGGCTGGGGCGCCTTAAAGAGAACGGGAAATGTAAGCAGTGCCAAAATGGGCTGATAGGGTAAAGAGGAAAGTGGGGGTGATTTTTTCATGCTTCGCACATCCCATTACCTGCCCATTAGTTTCAAGTGGATTTCCTCGGCCGTATTCCACCTTTACTCTTTCACCCAGTACTTTAAGTAATCATCCATTTCGTTATTTACTAAAAGGTAATCTGGGGGCATCTGCAATCCAAAGCTATGATAGGTAACTATTCTGGTTCCCGAAGGTTTTTCCATTAGCTTACCCAACAAAAATTTATTATAACCCTCATACAACTTTTCGGAATAAGGTATTGCCTCATCAATCTTTTGTGCACCTGTTATATTCTCATAAAAGGAATTATAAAAATAAAAATGATGATATGGCGCCCAGTCTGTCTGAGTTATATTTTCATTAATAAAGGTAACATTCTCTATCGCCAGTTTTTTCTTAAGCTCATTGCAAAGCTGCACCAGATCAGCTCTTTGCTCCACCCCATAAAAGGAATATTGTGGGAAATGGTGCGCTGCCGCCAGACAAAACTTTCCTGCACCACTGCCTATATCCAATATTTTTTCTGCAGGAGAGGCTGCCAAAAAAGAGGCGGCCTTTTTTACTACCTCCAAAGGCGTCCAATGCTTTGAAGCTACCTGCCTGATATGCCGTGGATAGATTGAATTAAAATTATCATCAGATTCAAAATAATCTTCAGTAGTAAGGCATTTTTTATCAGACTTAAAAAACATAATTTAAAATTACTATCGCAATACTTTTAATTTCACTACCTCTATACGGGTATCGCTCACATTTAAAATATCAAACTGGTAATCATCTATTATTATGCGATCCTTTTGTTGAGGAATAGATTGATGCAGATTGATTATATACCCCGACAAGGTTTCTACGTCCCCAGCCTTTCGGAATGCAAGCTGGTATTTTTCTTTAAGAAAATCTAGCTCTATTCGCCCACTAAAAATAAATTCATTTGTATTTATTTGCTTATCCACCAGTACATCCTTCACATCAAACTCATCATTGATGGAGCCAAAAATTTCCTCAAGTAAATCTTCTATTGTAATTATTCCGGCTGTACCTCCAAATTCATCTACCACCCAGGCCACACTCTTTTTTTCTTTACTAAATTTTTTTATGAGGTCTGTAGCATTCATACTATCTGGCACCAAGGGAATAGCCATCAATACTTCACTTATTTCACGGGGCCTCTTGAACATATCCAGGTGATGTATGTATCCTTTTATATTATCAATATTATTTTCATACACCACCAGCTTGCTCAGTTTTGTTTGCTCAAACCGATTGATTATTTCATCCACTGTAGTATTAATATCAATAGCAATAATTTCCTTTCGGGGCACAAGGCATTCTCTTATTTTAGTTTCAGAAAGCGATAGTACATTTTCAAATATTTCATTATTCACCTGCGAACTGTCTTCCGAAACATTCATTTTAAGTTGTTGAACATATTTCTCAAGGTCCAACTTTGAGAACACTTCTCTTTTCCCTGAAATTTTTACATTAAAAATATATTTCAGCATCCAATCTCCTATTTCCATAAAAAATCTGGAAATATTTTCAAATAAAGAATAAAACGCTACTGCAATAAAAGTAAAGAACCCACTTCCTATAATTGAATTATTATTTCTTCTAAAAATAGCCCGCATGATGAACATAACAAAAATGACGAGCAGTGTTGCAAAAAAAGTAGTAACCGCAAGGTGCAGGTAAGGATTTTCAATATGCCAATATTTCCAGATACTGCTAAATACTGTAGTCCAGTATATACCGTATATAACTAACAAAAAGGTAATAAGGGTAATAGAGCTACTCATAAAGCGGGATGGCGTTTCCAGAAAGGATGACCAAATCTTTCCGCTATATTTCCCCTGCTTCTTTTTCAATTCAAGCGCCATTCTGCTTGCA
The DNA here is from genome assembly GCA_018268075.1 of Bacteroidota bacterium. GTDB lineage: Bacteria > Bacteroidota > Bacteroidia > Chitinophagales > Chitinophagaceae > Ginsengibacter. Next base: position 7,322 of record JAFDXH010000021.1, read on the forward strand.
GAAAAAAAAGCTGTTTCCATACCCGAAAAAAAGCCAATCAATAATACCAGTACACCAATAACTATAAAAGGGATATAATCCATACTTCAAATTTATTGAATAGATCTGAAAGCTTAATTTTTTAAAAATGCACCGATTATTTCTTCGGTTTCCTTACAGGCCATTTCAAAATCACTGTTAACAACAATATGCTCAAAATGATTTTTAAAAGTCATTTCATAGGAAGACTTATCCAACCTTGCCTGCAGGCTTTCTGCAGTTTCTGACCCACGGCTTTGCAATCTTCTTTTTAACTCTTCTGATGAAGGAGCCTGTATAAATATTGCAAGTGTATTTACCGGATATTGCTGCTGAACATGAATGGCGCCCTGCACATCAATATCCAATACGGGCACATTGCCCATACCCCAGATTCTGGACATCTCTGTTTTAAGTGTTCCATAATATTTCCCTTCATAAACCATTTCCCATTCAAGAAATTCTTTCTGATGTATTTTTTCTTTAAATGCTTCAGTACTGATGAAATAATAATCCTTGCCTTCATGCTCAGTAGCTCTGGGCGGCCTTGTAGTGGCAGAAACAGAGAAGGCCAGATTGGGGAAAATCTTCATCATATTGCGAACGATGGACGTTTTTCCAGACCCAGAGGGGGCGGTTACCAAAATTATTTTATTATATTTTTTCTCCATCCTTGTATAAAGTTTTCCGGAATTATATTTTTTATTGAATTCGTTCTATTTGTGCGCCTAACAATTTTAATCTTTCTTCAATTCGCTCATACCCCCTGTCTATCTGGTCTATATTTTGAATAAGGCTTTCGCCACGGGCGCTCAGGGCAGCTATTAAAAGCGCCACTCCTGCTCTTATATCTGGGCTGGTCATGGTAATGCCTCGTAGTGGAAATTTTCTTTCAAGGCCCACTACTACTACCCGGTGCGGATCACACAAAACAATACGGGCGCCCATTTCAATTATTTTGTCCACAAAGAATAGCCTGCTTTCAAACATTTTCTGGTGAATTAAAATACTTCCCTTGGCCTGTGTAGCGGTTACCAATATAATACTTATCAAATCTGGTGTGAGTCCTGGCCACGGATGATCAGAAATCGTCATCATCGAATTATCAAGAAATGTATCTATTTCATACACTTCCTGAGCAGGTATATGAATATCATCGCCCGAAATATTCATCTTGATTCCAAGCTGCCTGAATCGCTCCGGAATAACTCCAAGATGTGCCACTCCTGCATTTTTTATGGTGAGATCACTTTGAGTCATGGCAGCCAAACCTATAAATGAGCCCACCTCTATCATGTCAGGCAAAATGGTATGCTTAGTGCCGTTTAATTTTGAAACGCCTTCTATTATTAGCAGGTTACTGCTTATGCCACTGATATTGGCTCCCATATTATTCAGCATCTTGCACAATTGCTGAATATATGGCTCACAGGCGGCATTGTAAATGGTGGTTTGCCCTTCTGCTAAAACGGCTGCCATAATCAAGTTAGCGGTTCCTGTTACACTTGGTTCGTCTAAAATAATGGATGCTCCTTTAAGCGAATCGGTATGAAGCCTGAAAAATAATTCATCGCTATCAAAATCAAAATTTACTCCTAATGATTTAAATCCCCATATATGTGTATCTAATCTTCTTCTCCCTATTTTATCCCCGCCCGGCTTAGGTATAAATGCCTTGCCAAATCTTCCCAACATAGGGCCTGCTAGCATTACACTTCCCCGCAGGCTTCCTGATTTTTCTCTGTAAGTATCAGATGAGAAATAATCCAGATCAATTTCATTTGCTTCAAAAATATAATCATGTGCGTTTACTTTTGTTATCTGCACGCCCATTTCTCTCAAAAGATTAATTTGAAGGTTTACATCTGAGATATCCGGAATATTTTTTATTTCTACCTTTTCGTTGGTCAATAGTACCGCCGAAATTATTTGTAGCGCTTCGTTTTTTGCCCCTTGCGGCGTTATTTGCCCATTAAGCCGGCTTCCTCCTGTTACTTTAAATGATGCCATATATCTGCTTCAATAATAAAACCCCGGTAAGAACCGGGGCTGTAAATTTATTTATTAAAAAGCAATAATATCAATACCTTTTTTTGCCAAACTTCCTGTTGTTACGATTATCCCGGCCATTGTTATTATTCCTGTTATTACGTTGTCCAAAGTTTTTACGTGGATGTTTGCCAATATTACTTACAAAGTCTTCACGGCTTCCATCTACACGATGCTTGATAAAAGGGCGGCTGTTAAACTCTAACTCTCCACCGGTGATGGCAGACAGTTCACTTTGGATATTATCATCATGCACCAACTCTTTGTGCCAATTACTATAGGTAAGTTTCATATAATATGCTATGGCGTTTGCAAAGCCCTGCTTCTTTTCTGCATCGGACTCCTTTAATGCCTTATCTATTATAATCTCAATATTTTTACCTAAGTGATTGTATTTTGGATGTCTCTTGGGGTAAGATAATGCTTCAGGCTTGGCGTGATAAGTTTCGCTGTCTGGCTTAGGGTAGGGGCCATCTACATCAAGTTTAAAATTACTGATCAGATATAAATGATCCCATAGTTTATGCTTATAATCTTCTATATTTTTTAATTGCGGATTTAAAAACCCCATCAACTCTATTACAGCAAAGGCATTTCGGGTGCGCTTTTCACGATCTTCAATCGTCATTATATATTCAACCATTTTTTGAATATGCCTTCCATATTCTCTGATGGTTAAATGATTTCTGGTAGTATTGTATTCCATATTCTCGGTGTTCTGCATGCTGCAAATGTAAATTAATTAATGATGAATGCCTACTAAAGCAGCAATGAACGTTTTGTTATAAAAAATGCTCGTTGTACATAGAGCCAGCTTTCAGATATATTAATATTCACTACGTATAATCTCTGATTCTTTTGATACCCTGGTTTAAGCGCTTCCTGTTTTTTCTTTTACAATGCTGTTCAATGATTTAAGCCGGCTAAAAATAAGGATGCCCCCAATAAAAGCTGCGATCACTAATATCAAGAAAAATACTTTTTTATCGGTAAAATCATCCCAAAAACTTGTCATTACACCGGCTATCTTACCGCCAATAGAAGTGGATAAAAACCAGCCTCCCATAAGCAATGCCGTAAGCCTTGCAGGCGCCAGTTTGGAAACTAAAGACAGGCCGATAGGGCTCAATAATAATTCGCTGACTGTAAATACCGCATAGGTACCCCATAGCCAATAAGGAGATGTTTTTTGTAAATACACAGAGTTGACAGACATGATGGCAAAAACCATCACCAATGCTGATAAGCCCGAAATAAAAAGTGCCAGACCAAATTTGGTGGCGGTAGAGGGCTCTCTTCTTCTCCTTCGCAGATAACTGAATATAAATACAATCATTGGAGTAAAAATGATAATAAATAATGGGTTTATAGATTGGAACAACTCAGTGTTTGCAAGCTGTTCACTATGTGCTGGTGGCCATTCTTCTTTGGGTACATTATTAAAATACGCATCTGGCCCCATTACCTGTACGGTATGTGTGTTCTTGTCCACTATATTTCCATTTTGTAATTTCAGATAATGATCTCCCATAGGCTCTGCCACTGCAGAGTTATCTTTCACATCTACAAAGTAGGGATCTACTTTATCTACCAACCTTGGGGTATCACTTACTGTTTGTAAAAAACCAAGTGAACTGGCTACTTTTTGTGCAGTGGGTGATACCGTACGATCTGTATGCTTTTGCGCCCAAAGTGTGAGCCCCGTTGAGTTTTGATTGTAAATTGTCCAGAATATAATAGAAATACCAAAAATAAAAAGCAGCGACCCGATTCCTTTTTTATCCTGGCCTTTTGCTTTTATATAAAGCGAAATATAAAAAGCAATAATAGGAAGGCAAGCAAAAATGAACGCATCATTTGACTGGCTACCCATAATAGTCTGTCCAAATATCATTTTGGGTAATATCCATCCGATAATAGCTGCAATAATTGCGGGAAGAAAAACATAGCCGAAGATTTTTCCCAATGGCATATCCTCCTGATGTATTTCTTTTTTAACCTCACCTATACGAACCTTCGGTAAATTACTTGCCAGAATGATCATACCGATAACAAGGCCGATACCTGCAGCAGCAAATGCATATCCCCATCCATATTGATTGCGCAAATAAGCTGCTACAAAATTGCATACGAGCGCACCTATATTAATGCCCATATAAAAAATGTTGTACGCATTATCCTTCAAAGGTTTCAGATCATCGCGGTTATAAATATTTCCAAGCAAGGTGGATATATTGGGCTTAAAAAACCCATTACCAACTATTATCAGCAACAATGAAACATACAAGGCCGTATTACCAGGAATGGCAAGTCCAAAATATCCTAATGCCATAAGGGTACCTCCAATAAAAATGCTCCGGATATAGCCAAGGTAGCGATCGGCCAGCAGCCCTCCTATAAATGGTGTGAGATAAACAAGTGCAATGAAACTTCCCACCACATCAGCTCCCATTTTCTCAGTCATTCCTTTTCCTCCTGTTTTATCATCAATAAGATAAAGCAACAGAATTCCCACCATTAAATAATAGGCAAAGCGCTCCCACATTTCTGTGAGAAATAATATATAAAGTGCTTTAGGGTGTTTGCCCTTTTTACCACCTTCTAAGTCTGCGGCAATTAACTGATCCTCCATAAGAGAAGTTTATTTGGTTATGAAAAATGAATTAAAAAAAAATTTAAGCTTGTAAAGTACTTTTAATTTTTAAAAATTTATTTTTTTTTTCAAATGCAATCTCCGGAGAACCTATGTAAAATGAATAAAAAAACGCTACCTTTCATAAGCATAATTCATCAATGAATACCGTGCATTTTTTTTAAAAGCGTTTTGTTGAGAGTGTACATTACCAGCCCGGCAGCTATTGGTATCACAGCAAAGATCATAAAGAAAATTGAAATTGAATATTTCTGAACTATCCCATCAATAAGGCTACCGGTAAGCCCTGCAAGCGTATTGGCAATAAATGTAGCTACAAACCAAATACCAAACATAAGGCCTACAACCTTCACAGGTGAAAGCTTGCTGATGTAGGACAAGCCCACTGGCGACACACACAACTCGCCTAATGTGTGAAATAAATAAGCTAAAATTAACCATACCATACTTACAGATGCCGTCTTTGCGCCTTGCTCAATAGTAATGCCGCCATAGGCCAAGATGGCAAATCCAATACCTAACAAAATAAGGCCAGTACCAAATTTGATGGGGCCGGTAGGATTGTATTTACTTTCCCAAATTTTAGAAAATAAGGGGGCACAGGTAATAATAAAAAATGAATTTAATATACTAAACCATGAGGCAGGTACTTCTGCCACTGGTGCATCAAATTCTTTTTTAAGCATCCAAAATACAAGTGCCCAGATAATGAGAAAACTAGTTCCTAAAAATAAATTAGACAATGCGTAATCTTTAAAAGTTTTTTTGAAAAGCCTGCCCAGAACAATACTTAATATAGTCATAGCACTTATTACAATCAGGCTGTTGACCCATTTAAAAACAAGTGCATTGCCTCCAGACAACACTCTATTGGTATAATCTTTTGCGAAGATGGTCATAGAGCCGCCTGCCTGTTCAAATGCCATCCAGAAGAAAATGGTAAATAAGGAGAAAACAATAATAACCAATATGCGATCGCGGCTTATTTTTTTAGAATGGGTAGCTTCAGCGATGATCTCTTCTGTTATAGGATTTGCATGAGGATCTGTCAATGCAAGTTTTTCTTCTTTGCGTGGCGAAAGGCCGATACTTCCGAATATTTTCTGGGCCAAGGCAAATTGCATCATTCCCAAAAACATAAAAATTCCTGCAAGACCAAAGCCATAACTCCAACCAATTTTTTCGCCAATATATCCGCAAAGCAAAATACCCAGAAAGGCGCCCGCATTGATTCCCATATAGAAAATGGTATATGCTGAATCCTTTTTATCGCTATCATGAGGATACAACTGCCCCACTATGGATGAAATATTGGGCTTAAACAGGCCATTGCCTATAATCATTAACGATAATCCTAAGAAGAAAAAGAATTGGGTATCCATCGCCATACTTGCATGCCCCAGTGTCATGATTAATGCTCCCAGAATCACAGCCAATCGGTATCCTATAAGTTTATCTGCTATCCATCCCCCTACGATAGGTGTGAGGTACACAAGGCCGGTATAAACGGCATATAATTGTAATGCTTCCTTTCTTTCCCATTCCCAACCACCCTTCGTAAAAGAGCTAATTAAAAACAATACCAATAAAGCACGCATTCCATAATAGCTAAAGCGCTCCCACATTTCAGTAAAAAAGAGAATAAATAACGCGGGAGGATGGCCGTTTTTTTGCAGGTCGTTTTGCATAGGTAATTTTTTGGTTTTTTTAAACGTAAAATAAAGTATCTAAAATAGCCATTTAAATTAAAAAAATGGCGCAATACCATTTAAAGAAAATAAAAAATGAATTTCAATTTGAAAAGTAGAATAGTAACTTGCCCATTAAATCAGATTCATTGTGAAAATTCTAATAATTGGTGCCGGTGCGCGTGAGCACGCTATCTGCTGGAAGATTTGCCAAAGCAGTAGCACCCACACTTTATTCATCGCACCCGGAAACGCAGGCACCGCATTGCTGGGCGAGAATGTATTACTTGACCCTCTTGATTTTAATAAGGTTGGGCAGTTTTGTTTAGAACAAAATATCGAATTGGTATTTGTAGGCCCGGAAGAGCCATTGGTACTGGGCATTTATGATCATTTTAAAAGCACAAAAGAATTACAAAATATTATCATTACAGGTCCGGGCAAAGAAGGGGCACAGCTGGAAGGAAGCAAGTCTTTTGCAAAAAAATTTATGAAAAAGTATGGTATTCCAACAGCGGCTTTTGCTGAGTTTCATTCAGCATCTTTTGACGAAGGGTGTGCCTATATCCAATCTCATTCCTTACCGATAGTTTTAAAAGCTGATGGTTTAGCTGCAGGCAAAGGTGTGCTCATTTGTACAACCCATAACGAGGCAATTAATGAATTTTCATCCATATTAAAAGATAAAAAATTTGGTGATGCAGGTAATAAAGTGGTAGTAGAAGAATTTCTTACCGGAGTAGAGTTGAGTGTTTTTCTACTGACAGATGGGACTAATTATTTATTGCTGCCAGAAGCAAAGGATTATAAAAAAATAGGGCAGCAAGATACTGGCCCCAATACAGGCGGAATGGGGGCTATAAGTCCTGTGCCTTTTGCTACAGAACACTTTATGCTGAAGGTAAAAGAAAAAATAATCGTACCAACATTGAGTGGCCTTCGTACTGAAAATATTGAATACAGCGGGTTTATCTTTTTGGGGCTTATAAAAGTAAACGATGAACCTTTTGTAATCGAATACAATTGCAGACTGGGCGATCCGGAAACAGAAACCATATTATTAAGGCTCAAAAACGACCTTGTACAATTGCTAAAGGGAATGGCAACGGGCAATCTTGCAGAGCAAGAAATAATGATTGATAAAAAAAGCGCTGCAACAATTGTGGCCGTTTCAGGTGGTTATCCGGGCCATATTGAAAAAGGTAAACAGATAGATTTCAACTATCTTGAAAACCCCCAAGCCATCAAACATATAGATGAAGCAGGAGGCGGTGTTACGGTTTTTCATGCTGCTACAATCCAAAAAAATACAGAAGTGCTAACTAATGGAGGCCGCGTACTTACTGCTTCTGCGCTTTCGGACTCTTTACCCGAAGCGTTGGAACTCTGTATAGAAACGCTGAGTCAAATTCATTTTGAGGGAATGTATTACCGGCCAGATATAGGTTACGAATTTGTGGACTAAACAATAATCACAATCCATTTGGAACTTGCCAGAATCAGGATGAATTGGTGTATTTCTTAAATATGTAAGTAGTACAATTTATAAAAAAAAAGTACGTTTTGTAAAAGCGTGTGGCGATGAATGGGTAATTCCAAATTATTTCCACAACTTTGCACCCATTAATACATTCAATATACCTCAAATAAAACATGGGCATTTTCAATTTTTTTACTCAGGAGATAGCCATTGATCTGGGCACAGCCAACACGCTAATTATCCATAATGATGTAGTAGTGGTAAATGAACCATCAATAGTAGCTCTGGATCGTAATAATCCTAAAAATATTTTGGCAGTCGGAAAGAAGGCTTTAATGATGCATGAAAAAACACATGAAAGCATTCGTACCGTAAGGCCCTTGAAAGATGGAGTAATTGCAGACTTTAATGCGGCAGAATTAATGATCAGGGAAATGATTAAGAAAATTTACCCTAAAAAACCCCTTTTTCCTCCAAGCTGGAGAATGATGATTTGTATTCCCAGCAGTATTACAGAAGTAGAAAAACGTGCAGTAAGAGATAGTGCAGAGCAGGCTGGTGCAAAAGAAGTTTATTTACTACACGAACCAATGGCTGCGGCATTAGGTATAGGTATAGATGTGGAAGAGCCTGTTGGAAATATGATCATTGACATTGGTGGTGGTACTACCGGCATCACAGTGATTGCATTGGCAGGTATCGTTTGCGATCAATCTATTAGGGTAGCAGGCGACGAATTTACGGCAGATATCATGGAGGCATTAAGAAGGTACCACAGTTTACTAATAGGTGAGCGTACAGCAGAGCAAATCAAAATTCAAATTGGTGCAGCAATGAAGGATATTGATAATCCGCCTGAGGATATGCCGGTAAACGGGCGCGATCTTGTAACAGGAATTCCGAAACAAATAATGGTAAGCTATCAGGAAATAGCCGAGGCGCTTGATAAGTCCATATTCAAAATTGAAGAAGGTATTTTAAAAGCACTGGAAACTACTCCGCCAGAGTTAGCATCTGATATTTACAGGCGCGGGCTTTACCTTACCGGTGGGGGAGCCTTACTAAGAGGGCTTGATAAACGCCTTGGGGCTAAAATAAAATTACCCGTTCACATAGCTGATGATCCATTAAAAAGTGTAGTTAGAGGAACTGGCCTGGCGCTCAAGCACTATGATAAGTATCCATTTGTAATGAGGTAATTCTGGCAGCTAATTTCAAAAAATAGAACCGTATTTGCTGACCCTAAAAAACCCTGGTAATACCGCAAAATAAACATGCGAAATATTTTTATTTTTATCCGCGTTTATTTCAACTTCCTGTTTTTTTTATTTTTGATGGGTGTATCGCTCTACATGCTTTTCGCCTATAACAAATACCACCAAACGGTATATTCTGCAGTAGCTAATGAGGCTACAGGCGCGCTGAGTACACAGTACAATAAAGTTCAATATTATTTCCAGCTCAAACGCACCAATGATTCTCTTGTAAAGGCCAACGAAAATTTATACAACAAGCTGAAAGCAGATTTTGAATTGCCAGATTCTACATCCAACAAGGTGGTGGACTCTTTAAAAAATGATACCATCCCCTCTGCAAGAAAATACTTGTATTTATCTGCTAAGGTGGTTCGCAATTCAGTGAACCAACAAAATAATTACATCATTGTACATAGAGGTGCGCTGCAAGGGATAGCTGCTGATATGGGCGTAATAGCACCTAACAATGCCGTAATCGGCAGTGTGATGGAGGTAAGTGGCAACTATGCCGTAATAATGAGCCTGCTACACGAACAGAGCAATTTAAGTGCACGGCTAAAAAATTCAGGCGAAACCGGCACTGTAGTATGGGATGGGATTTCCTCAAAAATTATTTTATTAAAAGATATCTCTAAATCAGTAAAAATTTCTGCCGGCGACACGGTAGTTACCAGTGGTTTTTCTGATAAATTTCCATCGGGGCTTCTGGTAGGTTATGTAAAAGATATCATTAACGACAAGAGTAGTAGTACTTATACAATCAGGCTAACTCCGGCCGCAAATTTTCAGAATCTTCAATTTGCATACATTATAAAAAATTTTCAGGCAGACGAGCCCAGCCAACTTTTAAAAAAAGTAAAAAATAAATGAGTAGTCTTGTAAAAAATATTGTTCGTTTTTGCCTATTCATTCTGGTGCAGGTGTTTGTATTAGATCAAGTACCTCCATTACACCACCTTGCTGTTCCCTATTTATATTTTTTGTTTATACTTTGGCTTCCCTTTAAGATGGGCCGCCGTACCCAAATGATTCTGGCATTTGCACTGGGCTTTGCTTTAGATTGCTTTACTAAAACTTATGGCCTCCATGCAGCGCCATGCGTGTTTATTGCCTACATGAGGCCATTCCTCATCAACCTCTTAATATCTCAGGAAGGCACAGAAAGTAATTATCAGGAACCTTCAGCAAAAAGTATGGGGTTCACACCTTACTTTACTTATATTTTCATCCTTACTGTAGTCCATCATTCCATATTATTTTTTCTTCAGTTGTTACAAACAGGGGGCTTTTTTTATTTCATCATGAAAATTATTATATCAACCGCCCTAAGCCTCGGATTAATATTTTTAACGGAATTATTATTCACAAGAAAGCAAAGATTTAGAACCAATACAGTGTAGAGATAGTATTTTTGCACAGGTACTACTTTGTACTGCTTTGCCTTTTTCTAAGTTTCTATTAACCCAACCCTCGGCGTGTTTAATCAATCAAGAAAAAATATCATTATTGCGCTCATTCTCTTCATGGGACTGGTAATTGTAGTGCGGCTTTTCAGCCTGCAGGTTTTAAATACCAAATATTCTATCATGGCAGATGAACAAGGCAAATTCAGGAAAGTTGTTTATCCGGATAGGGGAATATTATTTGACCGAAGGGGGAAGGCTATTTTAAGAAATACTATAATTTATGATCTGATGGTAACGCCCGGCAAACTAAAAGGGCTGAACCTGGACACCCTGAGCCTCTGCCACATTTTAAAAATTGACACATCAGAATTTAGAAAAAGAATCATAACTGCTATAATAAAAAACAGAAGCTATCGCCCATCTGTATTTGAATCATCACTCTCACCTGATATGATTGCCAGAATAAATGAGAGTATGTACAAGTTTGTACCTGCTTTTTATCTTCAGGAAAGGCCGGTACGTGATTATCCTTACGATGCAGCAGGCAACATTCTCGGTTACCTTTCTGAAGTAGATTCCAACTTTCTGAAAAGGCACGAAAGCGAAGGGTATCAGATGGGAGACTATGCTGGGAAAACAGGCCTTGAAAGAAGCTATGAAAAAGTATTGATGGGGCAAAGAGGTATTGAATATTGGAAAAGAGACAATAAAAACCGGCTTACCGACAGGCTTGAGAACGGGCGGTTTGATACAGCAGCAATTGCTGGCGAAAACCTGCATCTGGCACTGGATATAGATTTACAAAAACTTGGTGAGCACCTTATGGAAAACAAAATTGGCGCTATTGTAGCCATTGACCCACATACGGGTGGTGTGCTGGCAATGGTAAACAGCCCTACTTACAAGCCAAGCTTACTCACAGGTGCAGAAAGAAGAAAACATTTTGCGGAAATACTTTTGGACCCACGGCTCCCAATGCTCAGCCGCTCAATAAATGCAACTTATGCCCCGGGCTCTACCTTTAAAACATTACAAGCGCTTATTGGCCTGCAGGAAGGAGTAATAACGCCCTCTACAACCTTTACCTGCTCTGGTGCATTTTATGGATGTGGCAAGCCAATGAGGTGCCTTGATATAGGCACATTTAATTTAAAGCAGGCAATTACTGTATCAGACAATACCTATTTTGCCAATGTAATGCAGCGCACCATCAATAACCCAGCCATAGGCTCAGTAAGAAAGGCATTGGAAGTTTGGGATACTTACATGTATGGATTTGGGCTAGGGCACAAATTAGGGATTGACATGCCATCAGAAAAAGGAGGAAAAATTCCAACCCCTGCCACTTATGATAAGATGTATGGAAAGGATCACTGGAATTTTTGCACCTTCCGTTCTGTAAGTATTGGCCAGGGCGAGGTAGATGTAACACCGCTACAAATAGCCAATGAAATGGCCTATCTGGCCAATAAAGGATGGTACATTACTCCTCACATGGTAGATTCCATAGATGGAGGAGATCAATTTGGATTGTTGGATTCTTTCAAATTACGCCATCGTGCATTAGATATACCGGATTCTATTTTTGAATCGGTGCACGATGGAATGCAAGGTGTAATGGAACGAGGTACCGGTGCCGCCGCCAAAGTGCCCGGCGTAGTAGTATGTGGCAAAACGGGCACTGTAGAAAATTCTTATAAAGGAGTCAAGCAAAAAGACCATGCTGTATTTGCAGCATTTGCCCCACGTCGCAATCCAAAAATTGCGATAGCCGTTATTTGTGAAAATGCCGGCTTTGGCGCTTCTTCTTCAGCGCCTATAGCCAGCCTTATGATAGAGCAATACCTAAATGATTCCATAGCTGGCCCCGAAAGAAAAGCTAAAGTAGAAACTATCGCCAAAATGAATTTAATGCCCCCAAGAATTTATCAATTGATCAAGCAACAAGATTCAATTCGACATGCAAAGGATACTTCCTATTTACAGGAAAAAGGATATATAAAACGTGCAAAAGATACTATCGGAATTGAAGATGAAGACAATACAGAAACTTTAGAAAAATTAAAATCAACCAAGAATTCTTCTACCACGGCAAACAAAGATTCTATTCCCTTACAAAATGAAAAAAAAATAGATAAAAAACAATCAGAGGCACTACTCCCTGAAAAACAAAAAAATACAGACACTATTAAAAACCGGCAATAATTTAAAGCAATGCGCGAACAGATAAAGCTCTCCAAGGGTGTGGACTGGCTCATGATATGGTTTTATATCATCCTGGTATCTATTGGGCTTCTTTGTATTTTTTCTGTTGAATACCACCATGCCGATAATATTCTCGCCAACCTAACCGGACTAAAAAAGAATTATGCAAGACAAGCTTTATTTATAGGCATTTCTGCCGTTGTAGCCATTTTAATTTTGCTTACAGATAGTAAATTTTTTACTGCTACGGCCAATCTAAGTTATGTATTCGGTATTGTTCTATTATTGGCCACCTTTGTTTTGGGCAAAGACATAAATGGATCCCGATCCTGGATACCACTCGGTTTTTTTAACCTACAGCCTGTAGAAACCTGCAAAATATTTGCTGCATTGGCTTTGTCTAAATATTTATCAAGGCCTGAAACTGATTTCTCAAAACCACGATCACAGTTAATAGCTGCTGCGCTGGTGCTTACTCCGGCAGCATTTAGTATTTTGCAAAATGAAACAGGACTGGCGTTGGTTTATTTTGCTTTTCTGATACCCATGTATCGAGAGGGATTGCCAGCAGCCTATTTAATTGTGGGGTTCTCCCTTGCTGTACTTGTCGTAGCTACTATACTTGTAGATAAAAATATTCTGGCGCTCATTCTTACCATCATTGCAGCCATTTCCATTTATATTTTAAGAAGGCCGATTAAAAGAGACAAAGGCATTCTCGTACTTATTTTGGGTATGTGGTTGTTATGTGTAGGTATTCAAAGATTTGCTGTGCCTTATTTATTCACAAAAATCTTACAGCCCTATCAGGTAGAGAGAATCATGAATACTTTTGGCGTTGATTATGTACCTGATGCCAATGTAAAAAAACTGGACAAATCTGAACTGGCAGCATTGGCGAAGTCAAAGGAAAAAAAGAAAGCAAAAGAAAATTATAATGTAAAGCAATCAAAAATCGCCATTGGCTCTGGCGGGTTCTGGGGAAAGGGATTTTTAAAAGGTACCCAAACGCAGGGCGACTTCGTGCCTGAGCAACATACAGATTTTATTTTTACAACCGTGGGCGAAAATTTTGGTTTTTGGGGTAGCTCACTGGTGATCCTAATTTATGTCTTATTTATGCTTCGTATAATATTTATTGCTGAACGACAGCGGAGCACTTTTACAAGAGTATATGCCTATAGCCTGGCGGCCATTATATTTTTTCATGTAAGTGTAAATATTTGTATGACTTTAGGGTTAGCGCCCGTTATTGGTATTACTCTTCCTCTTTTCAGTTATGGAGGATCTTCTTTGCTTACTTTTACTATTTTAATATTTATCCTAATCCGGTTGGATGCCGATAGGCAGATGGTGTTGAGGTAAATTTTTTGAAATTAAAACACATTCTATTGAAAATAATTCCTTTAAGCGAAGGCGCGTTTACTATAGACCAGACAAAAATATTTATTCCGTTTGCTCCGGGCAAAGATGATCTGCAACAAAGAACCCGCGGTAGTTTGTTGGTGGAAATACAACCCTTTCTGGTAATTACTTCCCGTGATATTTTATTATTAGACACCGGCCTTGGTTTCTCCGAGAACGGCCAGTTACAAATTCATAGAAACCTATCAATCCTTGGTATCCATTCAGGCGATATCACCAAAGTACTTATTTCACATTTACACAAAGACCATTCAGGCGGAATGGCCATGCCTTTAAAAAATGCACCGGCTTTTGAAAATGCCGCATATTTTATAAACAGAAAAGAGTGGAATCTTGCCTTATCAAAAGAAACGTCGTCGTACCATCCTGAAGATTTTTCATTTTTGGAAGGGTCACATCAGCTACACCTTTTAGATGGAGATGGCGTAATAGATGGATATATAACTTACCATCAAACGGGTGCCCACAGCCCATTTCATCAAATATTTATTATATCAGAAAACAATGAAACTATATTTTATGGTGGGGATGATGCGCCACAATATCAACAGTTGAAAAACAGATTTAAGGCCAAATATGATTTTGATGGGGAAAAGGCCATGAATTTAAGGCAAAAATGGAAAGAAGAAGGAGAGAAGGACAATTGGACCTTTCTGTTTTACCATGATATTAAAAGCCCTGTAATTCAACTTTAAATACAAATTATAAAAAAGGCCTGCCCTAAAAAGGGCTGGCCGTTGCTAACCTATGAAAAACACCTAGATACAAAAATAGGAGAAATTTTAACTTCTCCTATATTTCATTTAAAATTTTTTTAATATTAGGTATTTACCGGTTCCGTTGTTGATTTCTTGCTTTCAGGCGTTTAATAAGAACATTTCGAAAATCACGCTCTGCATTAAAGAGATTATTCATTTTCTGAGGGCCCAATACTTTTTCAAAAGAGGCTCTGTATTTTTTACGAACATTCAGGAGTTGTTGTTCGTTTTCCAACACATCATTGCTACTCGGATTTTTTGAAAGGCCCTTTACTTCTTCATTGTATTGATTGTATAGCGGCCAAAATTTTTCAGCTTCGCTTGGTGTCAACTGCAATTTTTGGGTAATAAAAGCTATTTTAAGGGCTTCAATCTTTTCTTGCCGGTTGCCTCCTACATCCTGTGCCTGCATTGAAAATGCAGCCGAAAAAAACAAGAGTATAAGTAATATTTTTTTCATCATTAATTTTTTGAAAGGTTATCTATTTTATCTAAATAATCACCTAAAGTATTTTCATCATTAAGGTAATCTACAGAAGTGGGGAGCTCATCGGCATTTACATCCTTTATCAGCAGATCATTATCTATAATACTGCCATGCTTTTCAAGATATTTTACTATCTGATCGTCTGTAAGTGAGGCTATTCCCTCATCTACCTGTTCTTGTGTTTTGTATTGAAAGGAAGATTGAATATATGTGGGCAACTTTTGATTAGAGGCCACCTGATTATTTGATTGGCTTCCCTTATAAATCTGCAAACCAGCTAAAGCCATTACTACGGCTATTATGGATGCGGCAGCATATTTCACCCAGTTTTTTATAGATACTACTTTTGCTGGCTTGCGTGCTACCTTATTGAATATCTGTGTGCTCAAATTTTCAAAATAGCCCTCCGGTACAGAAAAAACTTGTTTATCTTTTAATAGATTTAATACCGGCAACTCGTCATCAGTATTGTCCTGATTTTTTATTTTACTTAGGATTTCAGTACTCAAATTATCAAAATAGCCCTCCGGGACTCTCGCTGCATTGATACTTGAATCCCCTTGCTCGCCATATATTTTGGTATTGATCAGCAACCTTTCTGATAGATTTGAAAAATAACCTTCTGGAACATAGAAAGGATTGACCCGCTCCATTTTTGCCAATGAAGGGCTTATTTCATTCAATTCGATCAATATTTGTTCAGAAATTTGCATTTGCTTTACAGACTATGACTGCTAAAAAAAGTTTAATTATTTAATATAAATTCTTCAATTTTTTTGGCTGCATGGTGATAACTGGCTTTAAGAGCGCCCTCACTTGTTTCAAGTACCCTACTCATCTGTTCATAAGGCATCTCATCATAATATCTTAGGTTGAATACAAGCCTTTGCTTTTCTGGCAATGACTGAATACCCAATTGTAACTTCCATTCCAGCTTGTTAGCATCAAAATGGGTATCGCTTTTTAGTTTATTACTCAACCCGTTTTCTTCATCACTCAGCGAGGCTGTATGCCGTTTTTTTTGCTGGGCCAAAAAGGTAAGAGACTCATTCGTAGCGATGCGATAAAGCCAAGTATAGAGCTGACTGTCTTCCCTGAAATTCTCAAGGCCCTTCCATACTTTAATGAACATGTTTTGCAGAATATCATTTGCATCCTCATGATCAACCACCATACGCCTCACATGCCAATATAGTTTTTCCTGATATTTTTTAATAATAGCAGTAAAAGCCTGTTCTTTGGTGTCAGGATTTTTAAAGTTATTTAGTAATGTTTGATCATCTGGAAATAGGGCCATAGTTGTATTTACACAACAAAAATAGAAAAACTGATGATAGGATGTTTTATTTGCCGGAAAGTTTAATTGGGTATGGGCTCGGCATTCAAATTAAATGCATTATTCTCTGGTAGGGTTTTGAATACCTTGCGAGTAAGAGAATTATTGGTTACCAAAACAGAATATGCTGTAAGTAGAATAATTTTAAAATCAGTAGAAATGGATGCATGTTGATAATACCACATTTCAAGGGCGCCCTTGTAAGGGTATATTTGCTGATACATCAGTTTGGGGTCTTTGGCCTGTGAAACTATTTTTTCTTCATCGCGAAACACGAGCGAGCCAATACCTGTAATGCCTGGCTTACTTTTATAAATTATATTTCTTATTTCAGGATCGTACAATTCAAAGCTTTGCTGCATTAAAGGCCTGGGCCCTACAATAGACATATCTCCTACAATCACATTGATGATTTGAGGAAGTTCATTAATTTTTGAGATGCGAAGAAATTTTCCAAACGGGGTAACACGGGGATCTTTGCGCAGTGTAATAATACCTGTTCCTATATTGGGGCTGTTTTTGAGCATGGTAGCAAATTTCCAGATATAAAAAGGTCTATTCATGTAGCCCATTCTCTTTTGAAAATAGAAGACTTCATGCTCGCCGGTAAATAACAAGATTAACATAATAAGGATAAAAACAGGTAAAAGGATGATCAGCGCTATCAATCCCAACAACAAGTCTATTAGCCTTTTTATAATCTTGTACATATTGATTTTACTTATGCTCCACTTATTCAAATTCTTTTTTTATTACTTCTGTTACCCGCTTTAATTCCTCATCTGTAATATTTGTGGAACAGGGGATGCTAAGGCATTTTTTATAAACAAAATCTGAGTGGTCTTTGTGGGTAAAATATTCATCATTCCTAAACATAGTCAGTTTATTCATTGGCACCCAAAATGGCCGGCTTTGCAACTTATTTTCATTTAGCGCTTTTAATAAAGCAGGCTGATGGTCGGTCATTATAGTAGGGAGCCACCAATTAGGGCTTACCTCTTCAGATACTTGCTGAAACCGAATATCGCCGATATTGCTCAATTCATTCTTGTAAAAGGTAATAATTTCTCTTTTTCTTTTCAGGAATGCTGGCAATTGTTCCATCTGTGCTACACCCATTGCTGCAGCTACATTTACCAACCTGTAATTATACCCC
This sequence comes from Bacteroidota bacterium, assembly GCA_018268075.1. Classification (GTDB taxonomy): domain Bacteria; phylum Bacteroidota; class Bacteroidia; order Chitinophagales; family Chitinophagaceae; genus Ginsengibacter. Next base: position 25,239 of record JAFDXH010000021.1, read on the forward strand.
ACTTCATCATGAATGTATTCAAAGGCATCACTCTTTGCTTGTGTGGTTAAATGTTTTGCTTTTTTGGCGAGCGCTTCATCATTGGTAATGATCATGCCACCGCCGCCGGTAGTTATTATTTTATTACCGTTGTAGCTAAAGGTGCCCAGTAAACCAAAAGATCCGGCATGCTTGCCTTTGTAGTTACTTCCCAAAGCTTCTGTACTATCTTCTACCACAATGAGGTGATGTTCTTTTGCCAGATTTATCAGGCGGTCCATATCGCACATATTCCCCAACACATGTACAGGCATGATTACGGGGATTCGTTTTCCTGATTTTTTATGATAACAATTATTTTCTTTCTGCTCGGTTTCGTTTACCAAAAATTCTTCCAATAAATCAAGATCCATTTGCCAGCTAAGTTCATTCGTATCTATCAAAATAGGAGATGCTCTGGTGTATTTAATAGCATTGATAGTAGCAATAAAAGTTATGTTGGGTGCTATTATAAGATCATTTTCGCCTACGCCAAGCATTACTAAACAAATATGCAAGGCAGTAGTGCCACTGCTTGTAGCCACTGCGTATTTAGTTCCTGCATATTCTGCGCTCATTTTTTCAAACTGATCTACGTAAGCGCCCACGCTGCTTACCCATCCTGTTACTATGCAATCAGTCACATATTTTAATTCATTGCCATTGAGATTGGGGCCGCTTAATAAAACCATTTACTGAAGATTAAATTTCATGAAATATGTTATAAAAAGAACTCTTGTCTGTGAGGACAAGAGCAGACATGCAAAGTTGCTTATTTTAAATTTATCATTTAAATATTTCTGAATTTTTCTGAATAAGGATCAGTTACTATGCCTGTTTTGAGTAATGTATAGATTTCCTTTATCCCCTCCGGCACTTTTTTGGAAATATTATATCCTAGTTCATTTTTAATTTTATCAAAATTTACGCGGTAATCTCTTGGGTCTTCATTCATCTCTACATAATTCACTTTAGTTCCAGCAACCACTTTACACACTTCTTCAATAATCATTCCTTTATTATAATTCTCCTCCGTACTACCCACATTAAATACATTTGATTTTACTTTCTTCTCATCACTTTCCAATACTAAAATTACAGATCTTGCCAGGTCATCTACATGACAATAGGGGCGCCAGAACTGTGCTCCCCAGATTTCTTGCTCCCCATTAATTGTTGCATTTCGTGTAAATTCATTAACGGTAAGATCAAAACGAATACGGGGCGAAAAACCATAAACGGTACTAAACCGCAATGCTGTACTACAAATCCTGGTGTCTTTCTTTTCTTTAAGTAAGTAATTTTCAAATTTTACTTTAAGCTCCGCATATAATGAGACAGGATTTAATACAGAGGTTTCTGTTACAAAGGAATTGGGGTCATCCATTTTTCCATAATTGCTACAGGTGCTTGCAAATACAAATCTTTTTACTCCTGAATTTTCTGCCGCTTCAAAAAGTGCTACACTTCCATCCCAATTAGTTTGCTGTGCTTCGTCACTAAATTTTTTGCAAGCTGGATCACCCACTATCGCTGCAAGGTGTGCAATAGCATCTATTCCTTCCAGCGCATTTTGAACATCTGCTGCATTTCTAATATCCCCTTTTACAAATTCAAAATTCTCGTGAAGCATTACATCATATAGCGCTTCGCCGCCAAACTTTAAACTATCTAAAACTTTTACTTTGAATCCCTTGGCCAGCAACTGGCGAACGAGTACCGAGCCTATGTAACCTGCCCCACCGGTAACTAATACTTTCATACAACCGTTTTTAGGGTTGCAAATATAAGTGAAAACTTATGGCATCAAAGTAGTATTGCAACATTTTATAATAATGGCCGTGCGGGATTGCCTACTACTTTGGTATTGTCAGGGATGTCTTTAACAACCACTGAGCCCGCACCTACAATTACATTTTTGCCGATTTTAATATTTTCCCTGATTACAGAACTTGCTCCTATAAATGAATTTTCGCCTATATGAACATTGCCACAGAGTACAGTGCCAGGACCAATATGGGCAAAATTACCAATCAGGCATTCATGTTCTATGATGCATCCTGTATTACAAATAGCACCATTACCAATCACTGAAAGAGCGTTGATTGTTGTATTTGGCGAAACCATTATACCATTATTAGCCATTTGAACGGTAGCGTCAATTATGGTGTCAGCATGAATAATATTAATAGGAAATAGCTGCCTTGTTGCGAGTGCATTAAAAATATTCCGCCTGATGAGATTATTCCCTATTGAAATAAAAAAATCTTCTTTTTCAAGGGCTTTTATCCCTTCTTCAGATAGCTCATGCCCTATATAATCCAGCATGAAAGGATTTTTTTGTTTCAATTCAGCATCGCAATACGCTTTAATACTTATGCCCATGCTCCTTAATATACCGATAGCGACATAACTATGCCCGGAGTAGCCAATTATTATCATAATTTAATTTTATATGCCACCATTGTTGCTAAAATATTTATTTCACTCTTTGTCTTTCAAAAGCATTTTATATTTTTTCAAAATTTCGTTCCAAATTATTTGCCTGTCGAAATGATCATTTATATTTTTTAAAAGATTCCCCGCTATCTCATCCGTTGATTCCTTATTTGCCATTGCCTTAAGAATGCAACTTCTTAATTCATTTTCATCCCCCATTTTAAAAATATATCCTGTTTTACCATCTTCTACAATATCAATATTTCCCGGTATTCTACTACAAACTACAGGAATACCCATTGCGCCTGCCTGCAACAAAACATTTGGAAATCCCTCGCGATGCGAGGGGAAAATAAAATAATTACATGTAGCCATATAAGCAGCTATTTGATCACTCCACTCAATATGGCAAATTGTTTTATTTTCTTTAATCTCCCTATAAATGTCGGCTGGTAAGGGATCTAAATGTTCCTCGAAAGGACCAACAAGAACCAGTCGTAATGCCGCATTTTCGGCCGACAACGTTTTAAAACTTCTCACTAATTCCGTAATACCCTTGTCTGCCACCATGCGGCCTACAAATAACAAATAAATATTTTCAGGTGAAAAAGCAATCTGGCACTTTACCAAATTAATCAAATCTTCAGAAACGGATTGCCTGTTAAATTTTTGAAGATTTATACCATTAGAAGAGCCCTTGCCAATCACCTCCAATTTTTCTTTTCTTACAAAATTATTTTCTCTAATAAATTTTTGCAAAGAAAAACTATTGGGCCACACATACATTGCGCACGAATAAGTAATCTTTTCTACCTCTTTCAGCAGTGCCAGTTTAAATCCCTTTTCTGCCATCAATGGCAATCCGGCTACTGTATGAATTCTTATTTTAACTGAACAAAAACGGGCAGCCATCATTCCCAAAAGTCCAGCCTTAGGTGTGTGCGTATGAACAATATCAGGCTTCTCTCTTTTGAAAATTTTTACCAATTGCCACAAACAAATTAAATCTTGAAGAGGAGTTATACTTCGGGTCATGGGGACCACTATATGCTCACAACCTTCATTCGCTATGACTTCTTTTACTTCTCTCCCATCAGCGCTTATCATTATTACCTCAAAGCCATTATTTTTTATAAACCGCATTTGGTCTGGCAGCAAATACCTGAGCGCCATTGGGGAAGTAGTAATACGGATGATTTTGGGCACGCTTATTTAAAATAATTTTATGGGTAAAATTACTTTAATACTATGAAATTAAGGAGGTGCTTTTAAAGGGAAAACTATGAAGCTGCTGAGAGCCCATTGGATATTGCCTCACGGTGTTTTTTGGCTGGCGAAAACAGATATTGCCAACCACCTTGAATATCCTTAAAATAGGGATGAACGCTTTGTGCCTTCAATCTTTGCGTGATGGTAAATGGCGTTTCAGCATAGTTACTTTTCAAGCTATCTATTAAAGGCCAGACTATAAATAATGCCTTTTTGAATTTATTTGTTTTTTGAAAAATCAGATTTGCCGCGAAGAATGCAATAATAAAGGCTACATAATTTAATAATGCATAGCCCTTATTGTCAAACTTAGAACGATGAATGGCTAATCTGTTTCTTACATAATAATACATTTTCCAACTTGCTTTATAATCCCAATCTTTTCGAATAGAAAATACGGCTGCCGGATGATAATGGATACTCGATGTAACAGTGGCTACTTTGAATTTATTTTTTCTGGTTATTCTATAATAATATTCTGTTTCTTCACCCCATAAGAATAATTTTTTATCAGGAAAGCCAGCTGCTTCAATTATTTTCCTATGAATCAATGTGCCATTAAATGGATGGCCTTTCCCGAAAATTATTTCTTGATCAACTTCGTCTAAGTCAGTAAACTGCTGAGTTTTCCATACTAATTTATGTTTATTTTCCTTATCTACTACAGCGCAATTCAGCAGGCACAAGTCATTGGGGTTATGAGCCCTTAATAGTTTTTCCAATGCATCTTCTTTGGGGTAGCCATCATCATCCATACACCAAACCCATGTGTAACCATGATCATAAGCCCACTTTATGCCAGTGTAAAACCCGCCTGCAGACCCCGTATTACCTTGTGAAATATATTCCACATCCTTCTGCAGGCTCAACCAATTTTCAGTATCATCGGTGCTACCATTATTTACTACTAGTATTTTGTCACAAGGGTGCGTTTGGTTTCTTAATGCATTTATACATTCAGATAAAAGCTGTTGCCGGTTATACGTTACTATTATTGTAATCGTCTTTTCCATGGGGGTTATTTTGGATTGTTGAGCTATTGCAAATGAACTTGCCATTAAGCAGTAGCATCCTAATAACGACTTAGGAAAAAAAATATTGCAGTCAGGCAGGGTACCTCAGCCCCCTTAATAAATTAAACCAATTCTTCATTGGGAAAAACAGGGGGCAATTCTGCATTCATTCGGGCAGTGATAAATTCTTTGGCAAATTGAAGTGCTTCACCAATTACATGATGCATATCCATATAGCGGTAGGTAGCAAGGCGCCCCAGAAAAGATACTTTTTTTAATAGCACTGCATCACTTCTATATTTTAAAAGAAGTTGTTTATCAGCGTATAGCCTTTTGGGATAATAGGGAATATCCTGCTCGCCGGTTTCTTTACTAAATTCTTTAAAGGATACGGACTTTTCGTGCTTTTCCCAATAGGCAAAATGCTTGTGCTCTGTAATACGGGTAAAAGGCAAATCGGGATCGCAATAATTTATTTGAGCTACTCCTTGCATATCGATTGTGCCATATATTTTTTCAAATGTCACTGTGCGATACCCAAGCCTTCCATATTTATATCTGAACCAAGCATCAATAGGGCCGGTATAAAAAACATGGTCGTATGCCGATATGTCCGCATCCGGCATCCACTTCTTGTTCAAATAGATACGAATATTCGCTGCCCCCATCATTTTTTCAATCAGATCTGTATATCCATTTTCGGGTATGCCGGTATAAATATTATTGTGGTAATTATCATCATAGTTAAACCGCACGGGGATTCTTTTTAAGATTGAAGCAGGTAATTCTCTGGGTTCGCACCCCCACTGTTTTTTAGTATATCCATAAAAAAAGGCTTCATATAATTGCTTACCTATAAAATGGAGTGCTTGCTCTTCAAAATTTTTTGGGGCTGTAATGTTTTTATCTCCTAAAGTTTCCAAAAATAATTTTGCCTCCTCAGGTGAGAAGTTTTTATTAAAAAATCTGTTGATGGTGTCTAAGTTGACCGGCAGAGAATAAATAATTCCATTACTCATCGCCTTCACCCGGTGTACATAAGGCCTGAAGGGAGTATAACTATTTACAAAATCCCATATTTCCTTTTTATCAGTATTGAATATGTGTGGCCCATATTCATGAACCATCACTCCTGTTTTATCATCCCTTTTTGTAAAACAGTTGCCCCCTAGATGGCTGCGTTCATCCCAAATATCTATTTGACTATTTGAAATTTCAGACAGCCTGCTGGCCAAAGTTGCGCCTGAAAGGCCTGCACCAATTATCAAAAAATTATTTGCCAAAGAAAAATAAATTTGATGCAAATTAGCCTTTATTAAAAATGATTTCAATTTTAAATAATAATTTACGTTTAATGACAACTGTATTGAGTGTCACCAATAAACCCAAATGGACCTTTTAGACTTTTTTGTTTTTGTACTTTACACCCTCTTATTCTATTTTTATTTTTCTTTAAGCAGAAAGAGAATTACAGACATACGGCTGCGTAAATTTCATAAGAATGCCTTTTGGTTAAAGGTTTTCGCTTCTCTTTGTTACTCTTTATTTGTATTATACATTTCACTGGGCGACACCACCACCCTGTATTTTCCTGAAGGCCACCATCTATACAAACTGATTCTAAATGACCCTTCGAAATTCCATTTATTATTCATGGATGGGCACGCATTTGATAGCAGTATGCTGGATAACCCCCACCAAATTGGCTATTTTTCTGACACCTCTAATCTCCTTGTAATCAAGTTTACGGCATTTTTATCTTTCTTCACCTTTGGCCAATATCTGACGCTGAACCTTACCTTTTCGATGATTGCCTTTAGTGGGGTATGGAAGTTGTATCGCTTTTTTTGTATGCAATTCCCGGAACTTAAGAAACAATTTGCAATTGCCATTTTGTATTTGCCCACATTTGTTTTTTGGAGTTCAGGAATTTTAAAAGAACCCTTTGTGATAAGTGCTTTAGGCTGGCTTACCTATGCCCTCTATCAAGTGATGTACAAAAGAAAAAAGATTGTCATTAATAGCTGCAGGGTTTTTATTTGCATATATATTTTCACTCTGGTTAAAATTTATATCCTTGTGGCTTACCTGCCGGCATTTGCACTCTTCCTGCTTCTAAAAAATGCATCACTTATCAAAAATATTTTTGGAAAAATCTTATTAATTATCGGGTTTATGGCTGGCAGCATTTTCTTTTTCACTCGTGTAGCAGATAATTCGGAAACTTTAGAAGGATATACCGGCAATGATTTAACAAAAAATATAATTGTAAGGCAGCAAAATTTTAACGCTCAGAATAATGCCTCAGAAGGATCTTTCTTTTCACTGGGTGTTACTTTTGATGGCAGCCTGGGCAGCCTTATTAAGATTGCGCCCGCAGCCATTATTGCTACTCTTTTCAGACCATTTATCTGGGAATCAAGGAATATTTCCACCATGCTTTCCTCTATTGAAAGTATGGCCTTTATGTTTTTTACTATTTTCGTTTTTTTTAAAGTTGGTGCTTCTCACTTTTTTAATACAATTGTTCGAAAACCAATTGTACTTTATTGCTTTGTTTTTTCAATGATTTTTTCTCTTTTTGTAGGCGCTACCACATTAAATTTTGGCACACTAGTAAGATATAAAATACCGGCTACACCTTTTTATCTTATAGCTTTAATTCTGATTTTGTATTATTCCGCAGAATCTCAAAAAAGAAAACAGCATCTTATTTCTGAATAAATATAAAACACACAACTATTCTTATTTTTTCCTAAAAAATCAATATGCCTCATAAAAGAATATTTCTCAAATTAAAAACTTAAAAAAGTATTTTTACACCTTAATGATGAATTTTTTATGAATTGTGAATATGAAAGGGCGCCTGATAAAGTGATACAGGTAGAAGGCCAAAAAATACACTGTTTCGATATTGATGGTGAAAATATAGATAATAAAGTAGTGCAAGGGTTTGGCGAAGAATGGTTAAAATTCAAAAATTTTTCTGACGCTGAAATTGATTCTATAGCCTCAGACTATTTTGACATTATCAATGAAAAAATAGTGAATAACAATACCTATGCAATTGATATTGGCTGTGGTACCGGAAGATGGACAAAATATTTAAGTAAAAAAGCCGGGTTTATTGAGGCTGTAGATCCAAGCAGTGCCATTTTTTCTGCTGCTCACCTGTTAAACAATACGACAAACGTAAGGCTTACTCAAGCTTCGGTAGAAACACTTCCATTTAAGGACAATACTTTTGATTTCGCTATGAGCATTGGAGTATTGCATCACATACCCGATACGCAAAAAGCGATGAAAGATTGTGTAAAAAAGGTAAAACCTGGGGGGTATTTCTACACCTATCTATATTATAATTTTGAGGAGCGCGGGTTGATCTTTCGTACATTATTTAGTTTAAGTAATGGTTTGCGAAAAGCAGTGAGCCAACTACCTTCCAATGCAAAAAAGGTGGTCTGTGATGTGTTTGCCGTCACACTTTATATGCCTTTCATAATACTGGCCAGATTGTTAAAAAAATCAGGGTTGAAAAATTTAGCCCGTAGAATTCCACTATATGAATATGCTGATAAATCATTTTTTATAATTCGAAATGATTCGCTAGATCGCTTTGGTACCAGCCTTGAACAAAGGTTTTCTAAAAGTGAGATCATAGAAATGATGAGAAATAGCGGCCTTGAAGAGATCGTTATCAGCGAAGGTGCGCCTTACTATCATGCCATCGGAAAAAAGATCTAATCCTTTAAAATTTTATTGTAAATTTTCCTGTATTTTTCTACTGCCTGTACTAAGCCATAATATTGAATGCCTGCAATCCGTATTTGGTTCCCTTCTGTTCTGCGTTCTATATTTATAAATTCGGCAATAGCAGCAAAAGATTCCTCATTAAATGTATCAATAGTAAATCCTGATCTGGTGTCTTTAATAATTTCCTTCACGTCACCAACACCACTATTGCTGATTACGGGAATGCCCATAGCCATGATTTCGCCGTGCTTGGTAGGCGAGGAAGACAATTTGCTATAACAAGGTTTGATAAAAAATAAAGAAAAAGAGCTTAATGAAAGATAGACGGGAACTTCATTCCTTTTGGCATGTACCGTGATTACCTGATTTGCTTGCAATCCCCAATGCAATGCCTTCCCTCGGATCAATACATGCTGGTGTGGCGAAATAAATAAAAATTTTATATTCTGAATTTTATCACATATCACTTTAAAACATTGCATCATCTCATCCGTAAGATACCAACCACCTACGGAGCCTAAATAGGTGACCACCACATCATTTTCTGCGATACCCAACTGCTTTTTTAGTTGCCGCTTAGTTATTTCAGTAATTTTTTCCGGGTCAAATAAATCCATATCTGCACTACATGGAATTACTTCAAAGGGAATCTCGGCCTTATACTCAGGCATGGATTTAATAATTTTTTCAGCAGCATGGGTGAGGCAAACAATGCCATCATTGACCAACAAAGCCTCAGACTCCTTTTTCTTAAAATAATTATAAATAGTGCGGTAAAAGAATTGGTTTTTATTCCACATACCCCCATCTACGCGGCTATCCGCGTAAAACTCCCGGATGTCGTTCAAAAATTTTACATTATATTTTTTTTTCAACCATATCCCAATCAAAGCGGTTACTCCTGGCCTCGTGTGTACGAGATTGTACTGCTGCTTTGAGTGCAATTGTGAAGCTTTTTTCCATAATTGCCACACATCGTAAATTGAAGAAAAGACTGGCGGGGTTTTATGATAAGGAATAGTAACCCATTCAATAGGATAGTTTTTTAATGAGGCATTTACTTGGTCTTTATTTTTCTCAAATGCCCCGGACTTTTCACAGCTTAATATGGTGAAATGGAATCCGAATTTTGTAAGCCCTTGTAAGTAAGGAATTACCTGGCTTTGCCCCAAGGGATCAGTCATGCCATCGTAGGAAATAAATAAAATTCTTTTAGCCAATTTGCTATGCTTTAATTTTTGTTCATCCACTTGTCGTACCACATCTGAAACATGAGTAAATACCAAATAATTTCAGCATTTTCTTTTCTGCCGGAATAAAATGTAGATTTTATTTTTTCTATTTCCTGATAATGAAAAATACCCTGTGCCTGAATAAAAGCGGCATCAAAATATTGCTCCACAAAGGGCTTGAGTTCATTATTTAGCCATGCAGCTATAGGAATGCCAAACCCGGATTTAGGCCTGTCCATCATTTCTTTGGGCAGGTATTTATGTACTATGTCTTTTATTATTCGCTTTTTATTGCCCTGATGATATTTAAAATCCATGGGCAATCCCGTAGCCCATTCTATTATATGCTGATCGAGAAATGGCTCCCGCCCTTCCAGACTTACACTCATAGTAGCCCTATCTACCTTTTGCAATATATCATCTGGCAAATAGGTAGTATAATCTATAGCCATCATATAGGCCAAAGGCGAATAATGGGCTTCTTGCAATTCTTTGCTATTGAGGCCGGTGGCTAAATTTGTTATTGGTTTTAAAAATAATCCGGCTACTTCCTGTTCGCTCATCACACGGGTAAGCTGCATCATTATATTTTCTTCTGAGGGGTCTTTCAGCAGCGATTTTATTTTTTTGTAACGGCTTTGAAAAAGTATTTTTTTATTGAAGTAAGGCACGGCCGCTGCCGGTATTTGCTCCATCACTGCACCCAATGTTTTGCGTATAGGCGCCGGTATCTGGTTTAATTTTTTACCATATTTAGAAATGTAGTCGTACCGGTTGTACCCGGCAAATATTTCATCACCTCCATCTGCAGATAGCGCCACGGTTACCTTTTCTCTTGCTATTTTACTTACCAGTGTGGTGGGTATAGCACTGCTATCTGCAAAAGGCTCATCATAGTAAAAAGGAAGATCTGGCACTATCTGCAACGCTTCCTTTTCTGTACAATAGTGTTCGGTATGGTCTGTACCCAGCCTATTTGAGATCTCCTTTGCAAATGGAGCCTCGTCGAGGCCAGTATGCGCTACACCTATCGTAAAGGTTTTAATCTTTTCAGTATTATTTTTTTGCAGCAAAGCGGTAACACAGCTGCTATCGTAGCCGCCACTTAAAAATACCCCAACAGGCACATCGCTTACCATTCGATACTGAAATGCTTTTATTAGAATTTTTTCTGTTTCCCTTACAGCTTCTTCGTAACCTATATTCAATGGCGGCCGGTTATAGTAATCATATACATTCCAATATTGGGAAATAGTCATTTTTTTCTCCCTCAATTGCAATCTGATACAATGGCCAGGCTTGAGTTTGAACGTTTTCTCAAAAATAGCATAGGGTGCCGGCACATATCCTAATTGTAGAAAAAGAGCGGCTGCATCTCTGTTTATTATCTTACTAAAGGCTGGGTGCTGCATAATGCCCTTGAGCTCGGAAGCAAATAAAAAAACATGTTCATCATAAAAATAGTAGAAAGGCTTTACGCCCGCCCTATCTCTAAAGCAAACAATTTCATCGCGGCCGGAATCGTAAATTACAAAGGCAAACATACCTACAAACTGATGCACCATAGCTTGCTGCCACTCTGCCCACGCATGAAGAATTACTTCGGTATCAGAATGAGTTTTGAATACATGCCCCAGCAAAAGCAGCTTTTCTTTGATTTCCTGATAATTATAAATTTCGCCATTAAAAACTATACAAAATTCGTTGTACCACATTGGCTGCCCCGCATGAGTGCTGAGGTCTATTATAGACAATCTTCTGTGTCCAAGACCAAGCTGATAGGTCTCCTTTTGCAAAAATTCAAAATCGCAACCATCTGGCCCACGGTGCGAAAGAGTATTGGTGCACTCTTTCAAAATTTCTAATGAAGATTGATTTGAAAAATCAATAAAGCCCGCTATACCACACATGTGCTATTAAATTTTGGCAACAAAAATAAAGAAGTTTGACAGAGCGAAATGTAATTCATAAATCAAATAGAGGAAAGTGCCTGAATGTAAATTTCCCTTAATTTTTTGAGATGTATCGTGAAGGTAAAGTTTTCTATAACCCGCTTGTATGCTGCTTCGGCGAGATTGCCTCTCAATTTTTTATCATTTTTTATTAAATAAAATTTTTCTTCGAAATCGCCCTCCTTGTCTAATTCAAAATATAAGGCTGTATCGCCGCATTGCTCTTTAAAGGATCCGATATTATGAAGTAACAAGGGCACCTTAGCTGCCATCATTTCTAAAATTGCCAAAGAAAACCCTTCAAACCAAGAAGCTGAAATACAAAAATCGTATAAGGGTATCAGAGTTTCAATATCAGCAGTTTGCCCTTTTAGGGTTACTGGCAAGTTGTATAGATCTATATTTTTTTGAAGATCAACCCTTAATGGCCCCTCTCCATAAATATCTAAGGTTACCTCTCTTTGATTGAGGCTGGCAAACTTATTTAACAGGAATTCAAAATTTTTTTGTGGCCGCAGTGCTCCTACTGCTATTGCCCTTACATCCGTTATTTCTGCACTGCCAACTACTTTTGGTTTTATTTTCGCTTCATTTACAAAGGTATAAAGCACGTATTTCCGAAAAGGCTCTCGTTTTAAAAAATCAACATATTCTTTCAATGCAATTTTAGAAACCCCTATAATAATTGACTTTCTTAGAGAATAAGTAAAGCGATCTAAAAATCGAATCCTCCATCTTTTATAATCAAAATCGTGTGAAAGTGAATTGTGAATGGTGGTAATCAGTGGGATACTTTTCGGAACGGCACACCGCGCCACAAAATTGGGTAGTATTAAATGAGAATGAACCAAATCCGGTTCCCAGGATTTAATTATTCTTTTAAACCTAAGAATTGCTTTAAAGATATCAAAGGGCGATGGGCAATTAAGGCAAACAATTTGGGGGTTTTTAAGTTCTGCAATAAAATGGTTATCAGGCTGCAGCGTTACTATCATTTGTTCATATTCTGTCAATGCATTTACATCCTGCACCAGCATGGTCTCCGCGCCGCCACGGGCAAGGTTGAAAATAATATGGATTACTTTTTTCGGCAATTAAATTTGATTTAATACTTCAATAATTAATTTTATATTTCTTTTTAATCCTTCGCCATTTTCTTCCCAGTAGACATTTCAAATTATAAAATGGTATTAAAGCAAGAGGCAATTTTGGATTATTAAAAGATTCAAATTCCTTGGCCCATTTATAATTCTTTACTTCCACTTCTGTTGGAAGTACAATTGCTCTTTTTTTATTTGATTTTTCCTGTAACGAATTTAAAAGCATTATCCATTTTTCATTACATATTAAATCAGAAAAATCATCCCAAATCTTCTTTCGGGCATTTTGAGACATTTTTATAAATGAAGTCGGATTACTTTTTAAATATTTAATCGCTTTAGAAAATTCATCTGGGATATTACCACTAACCAATAATCCTGTCTCTCCATGAATTACTAACTCACCAATACCGCTTCTGATATTGGTGCATACTGGAACTAAACCACAAGCCATGGCTTCCATAATTGAAACAGGTAAACCCTCGTAATCCGAAAGCAATGCAATTACATGGTTATCCAAAAGCTTTTCATGAATTTCTTTGGAATCAAAATGGCCTTTATATCGTACTGGTAACTCTTTACCTTCATGTTGAAGAGCATTAAGCATCCCCCTTATATTGCTTCCATTACCATAAATAGAATACTCTGTACCCTCTACATTTTTTGCTGCTTGACAAAATGACTTGACTAAACGGGTGATACGCTTCTGGTTCTCTTCAATTCTTCCGGCATAAATAATTTTCATGATACCTTCCTTGTTAATTGAAATTTTAGAATCCAAAACAGGCACCCCACATGGTATTTCGAATATGCCAAAATTTTCTGGCAAGATTTCTTTGGCAAGATTTGTAAGTAATTTGGACACACACACTACTGCTGAAACATTATCCTCCTTTATAACAAATTCTCTAAGTAATGCGTGATGCATTGAATCATCATTATGCATTACAAGTACTGTAGATATTCCAGCATCTTTTATCCACTTAGAAGCGATGCATGCCCAAGGAAAATAATTTGCGACAAAAACATCTGGTGTATAGTCTTGAACATCTTTTAAAATTGACAATACTTTTTCCTCATTGAATGTTTCCCAATAAATGATTTTGCATTCAAAACCGTACGATTGAAAAAATTGTACCGTTAATAAATCGTCATCATGCGCTGCAAAAAAAATGAGGCGGCATTGTATTCCTTTCGCCTTTAGCGCGGGAATCAATCTTTTTATCCAAGTAGTGGGGCCATCAATATTTCTAGGCGAATCGTAAGCACAAATGGTAATTTTCATTTTTTATTTTTATTCAATCCGACTCTGGAGATTTAGGATTTTAAAATTTGTTATAATTCTTTAAAAAATATCTGGCGTTTTTAATACTTTTTTTCTAACTAAATAATTAATAAATCTCGGAAAGTATAAGATTAAAAAAAACTTAAAAGCCAACTTCTTGTTCCTTTTGCCAACTTTCAATAATTCTTCGTTGAGGTGGTTTAGGTTTAAATATCCCTTATACTTTTCATCCATGTAGCTGAATAATAGTTTTCTTTTATTTACATCAATAGATCGTAGCATAGAATTAGCTACTACTCTATAATCAAACATTACCTTATTGATATAATGGAACTTGTAATTATTGAATGCCATATTGAGCCACAAATCCCAATCCTCCATTCCCATAACCGGCATTTTTTCATCATATCCACCGACATTCTCCCATACTGATTTTCGGTAAACAGCACATGCATCAATATGATTTTCAACCATCATATTTTGCAGATTAAATTCTCCAATAGTATGCCTACCTGTTACCTTTTCAAAATATTCAGCATCACCGTAAACCATTGCTATTTCTGGCTGGCCATCCAAGATTTTAATACTTTCATAAATATATTCCGAGCGTATTTTATTGTCACTATCCAATGGTAAAATATAATCTCCCTCGGCTTGCCGTATCCCATTATTCCTTGTAGCACCTAATCCCTGATTTTGCTGGTTGATTACGTTATAGCCTCTTTCAGCAAGTTCCTGTAATATATCAATTGTCAATTGATTGGTAGAGCCGTCATTAATTATGATGATCTCATACAATTCTTTATCCTTACACAGTTCCACGCTTTCAATGGCCTCCTTTATATAATGGCCATGATTGTAACAGGGGATAATGATGGATATTCTGGGTAATAAATGCTTCATTTTAATTTGCTAGTTTTCAAATTATTGAAACAAATTTCTTTTTGCAGCAATAGTTGTTTCACCACTATTAAAAATAATAAAATTATTCTCTTTTAAAATATTATTGATTTTAATTCTGGTATCAAATTCATCGTGAATTTCTAAAGCCAAGACTTTTACTTTTTTCAGAAAGGAAATATCTGCCTCGTTAGAAAAAATCTCCTTCTCTGCGCCTTCTACATCAATTTTAATAAAATCAACCTCGCCTGGTGTGAACTCTTTCAACAGGGTATTTATTGAATAAGAAACAATTTCTGTAGGAGTGTCCACTTCTTTATAAGTATAGGCCCACTCCTCTTTATCCCTGATACCGCCATCGGTAACCAGGTAACAATCCTTTTTACCTACACCTCCTCGAATAGAAGTTGTATTGGTAAGACAATTGGCTTCAAAATTTTTCATTGCCATCAAAAAATTATCTTCATCCGGCTCCAAAACAACAACATGGCAATCGGGAAATAGCTTCTTCACATACAAAGTTGTGAGGCCAATATTACCACCTAGATCTAAAAAATTATTTAAAGGAACATTATTCAATAGAAAAATATCGACTGGGGTTTTATATTCCTCTTTTAAAATAACGAGTTCAAATACAAGGGAATCACTTGAAAAAATTCTTGTAAATATTTTTAAATCTTTAAAATAGTACTGAATAAATTTGCCATCGGAAAGGGCGTTCACTTTATAATCAGCTAATTTATTATAATAAGATGGCCAGTATTTATAATCTTTATAAGATAAGAACCAGTTCCCTATTTTATTAAAAAACTTACCTGCCCAAAAAATAATCCTGTCTAATATTGGTAATTGATTTATAAATTGATTAATCATTAGAGTTTTTCTTGGGGTTAGAAGTTTATAAGTTGGATTCGATTTTTTTTTGATTCATTTCAGGCTTCTTAGCAACTACTACATAGTTCACAGTATTTACAGGGTTGCATTCTACTTTTTCCAGCCACGAAAAAAAGGAATTAGAAATCCACACGAATTTTAATTTAAGGAATACAAGCCTTAAAATACGAATTATAGCATTCCTGCTTTTGCTATGCGAAAAAGAGTGCATAATTCCCAGGCCGGCTGATGCCCACATACCTCCGTTAGACTTAATTTCTATCACTTCAAACCCTGCCTTTTCCAACATGTATTTAAACCCATGTTTGGTAAACCGAAAAAAATCATAGGGCTCTTCATGTAATGGCCAATACATAGGACCGGAAACAATAAAATATCCACTTGGTTTTACCAAACGAAAAGCTTCATTTACCAATCCCTGATGATCTTCTACGTGCTCAATAGTCTGGGTAGAAAATAGGGTGTCAAATGAGGAGCTTTCCAATGGAATATTATTAGCTTCGCATAAAATATCCACCTTGTGTAAATGCGATTGAATGATATCACAACCTACATATTTCGAAATTTGATTCCCAAAAACGGGTTCGTAGGGTTTGTTACCACAGCCAATATCCAGCAGGCTTCCTTTAGCATATTGATGTATGGCAGCAAACAAATCACGTTGAAAATACTTATAATGCAAATAATTCGGATCAGATTTTGAGATCTTTGTATTAGTTAATCGTTCGCTGTTTACTGTTCTCATTTTTAATAAGTTTATGCCACCCACTCACCCTTTTCTATATATTGACACACATTATTTTGCCATCCCCATTCGGGCGCTTTTTTGTCAATCATTACTATTTCAAAAGGGCAACAATCAAATTGCTGAAATTTTGTTTTCGTAATAGTTTCTGCTAGGTGTACCCTCACAAAATAATTTCCCTGATACAATTTTAAGTTTTCAAAGTTGATAGATAGTTGATGAACTCCTTTCCTTCTTTTTAAAGAAGCCCCTTCATCAAAATACCAATTGTACGTTACCGGTTGATTTAAGTGATTAAAAATTTGAATTGAAAGCGCCATACCTTCCTGGTCGTAAGGCAATTGTATTTCAAAATGAATAGCCAATGGTTTTTCGTTGCCTTGTAAGGTACCTCCTTCTGAGGTAATCATTTCTACTTTAGTAACACAAGGTGATTCTGAGACCACCTCCTGAAGATGTATATTAGTCTGAGTAAGATTAGAAGAGTAAGCCTGAATAATAGCCGGGGTATTTCCAAATTGGATTAGCTTTCCTTTATCTAAAAAGACAGATTTTTTGGTAAGTGTAGATACCGCACTTAAATCGTGGCTTACAAATAAAACTGTTCTTCCACTCTTGCTCACTTCATCCATTTTGCCCAGGCATTTTTTTTGAAACTCTGCATCGCCCACGGCAAGTACTTCATCAATAATTAATATTTCCGGTTCCAAAAATGCAGCAACTGCAAAGGCCAACCGAAGTTGCATTCCGCTGCTGTATCTTTTAAGAGGTGTGTCTAAGAATTTTTCAATGCCGCTAAAGTTAACGATGGCATCAAAGTGTTTATCTATTTCAAATTTGCGCATTCCTAAAATGCTTCCATTCATAAAAATATTTTCACGGCCGGTCAATTCAGGATGAAAACCCGTACCCACTTCCAGCAGGCTGGCAATGCGGCCTCGTCCAATTATTTTTCCACGAGTAGGCGGAGTTATACGGCTTAATATTTTCAGCAGGGTGCTTTTGCCAGCACCGTTTCTGCCAATGATGCCAATACTTTCTCCGGGATATACATCAAAGCTCACATCATCCAACGCAAGAAAAGTATTGTGATTTTGGCCTTCTTTTTTCTTAAAAGGATTGGCCAACGCATCTCTCAGGGAGAGATACCTTTCCTGTTGGGCGCCTATTTTAAATTGCTTGGTAATATGTCGTACTTCTAATATGGGTTTCATTATGCTAAGTCTGCAAAGTAAGATTCGGTTTTTCTAAAAGTATAAACACCTGCCAATAATAATAACACAGCTACTACACTGCCGGTAGCTACGGCTGTCCAATCAACTACCTGTCCGGTAAATATACTTCTGCAAAGTTGAATAGCTGAGGCAATTGGGTTAGCTTTCATAATGGCGTTGATCCAGGGATTGGTAAATGCTTTGGCTGAATATAAAACGGGGTTGGCAAATAATAAAAACTGGATCATAAAAGGAAGCAGGTATTGAAAATCCCTGAACTTTACATTGAGTGCCGATAAAAAAGTGCCTAGGCCAAACGTGGTAACAATGGTAATTAATATACTTAAAGGCAGGTAAATAAATAATTTTAAAATACTAATTCCCTGTTGGTAATATATTAATACAGCCGCATAAATAATCAAAGCAAAAAAGAAATCAACCAGGGCGGTAAGTATGGAGCTCATTGGGATGATAAGCCTGGGGAAATAAATCTTTTTGATGATGTTGGCATTGGTAATCATACTATTGGCGCTATTCAACAGACCGTTGCTGAATACATTCCAAATCAATAAACCGCTGATAGCAAATACCGGATAAGGAATTCCATCACTGCTAACGTTTAATGCTTTACTAAATATAATGGTGAACATCACCATCATAACCAGGGGTTGAAGTATAGCCCAGAGAATGCCCAGCGCTGCCTGTTTGTATTTTACTTTTACATCGCGCCAGGTGAAAAAATAAAATAACTCACGGTAATGCCAGAGCTCTTTAATGCCTAAAGAGAATTTGTTTTGAGGTTCTATTACATACTCAGTCATCAAGGCAGTATTTGGGACATGTGGAGTTTAAATATAAATAAAGTTTTATTAAACGCTGTTTTTACTTTGAAATTGCAAATGGTAGATTCAATGATTCGTTACCCTTCTCTTAAATATTTTGTGTGTAAATTTGCGCCTATTTTAAAAAATATTTTTATAAATGAATTTAGATCAAATTCGTATTGGATATGTGCCCTATTCCCTTAACTTATCTGCTCCAGCCGACCGTCGGCGATTTCCCTATTTTGCACAAAGAAATAATGTTGTTTATGAAATAGCTGATATAAACACTGATTACGATATCATCATACTGCCTGCACTATCCAATCTTAGCATCTGGTTTTCTTACAAAAGAAAACACCCCAACACCCGATTCATTTTTGAGATGGTAGATAGCCTGATCCTTACTTCAGATTTATTTCGCACACTATTTAAAGGCCCCGGCAGGTATCTTTTAGGAAAAGAATCCCGGTTTTATTTTGATTATCGAAAGCCTATAAAAAAATGGATTGGTATCGCTGATGCCGTACTTTGCTCAAGTGAGGAAATAAAAAAAAATATAATAAATAAAAATAAAAATGTGTTTGTCAGTTTTGATTTTATGCAGGGTGAAATAAAAAAATCAAAGATTGATTTTTCCACGGGCGAAAAAATAAAATTAGTTTGGGAAGGGCAAAGCGTAGTTCTACACCATCTTTTGCAATTTAAAGGGCTTTTTAAAAGGCTAAATTCTTTTTGCGAGCTCCACATAATAACTGATGAGCTTATCCCAAAATTTGGGAAACTTAAAAAAGTGAATACAGAAAAAATGCTGGCCAAGTTGCCGATTGAAACTTTTTTCCACAAATGGGAGATTTATAAAAATTATGAAGACCTCATTAAATTTGACTGCGGCATTATCCCTCTGGATAAAAACAACTCCTTCGGCTGGCATAAGCCTGCCAATAAACTCATTTCCTTTTGGTTCTGCGGCTTGCCTACCTTAACCTCCGACACGCCCGCCTACAAAAGAATGATGAATAGGGCAGAAACAGATTGGTACTGCAATACAGAAGATGAATGGTTTGAAAAAATAATGGCGGTAAAAAACATGAGCAGCAGCGAGCGAAAATTGATTTCAGAAAAAAACCGGGCCTTCGTGCAACAACACTTCTCTGACGAGGCATTGGATAAAGTATGGTTTGATGTACTGGAAAAAACTGTTGCGTTATAAAATATGCTTGCGCATTAAGATCCACATCAGCAACCAGTAACATCCATAGTTCAGGCAAAAGGCATAAGTAGCCCCCATAATACCATAATGGTTCATAAAATAATAAGCCAATAATACATACAAGGCCGAAAAGGCTACTTCGGTAATTATAAATGTTTTTACCATTGCCTTTGCCAGCATTAGATATGCCAATAGCCAACTACCTATTTTAAAAAAATCGCCCAGCAATTGAAAGGTAAATAGGGGGCGCATCGGTAAAAAATCTGGTGTAAATAATATATGTACTATAAATGTTTTGCACATCCATATTACCCCCGCCAATAGGCCTACTACCGGTAAAATCATTTTATACCCTTTGCCTATTTCACTTTTAAGCTCCTGCTTATTGGTAATCTCCGAAAGCCGAGGCATATAATACACTACCAATACACTCGTAATGAACCCAAGATAGTAATCAGATATTTTGGTTACGGCCTGCCAATACCCTGCATCCTGCACAGAAAACTGAAGGATAATTCTGTCGCGCACTAAAATTTGCATAGCAGGTATCACAAAGCCGCTCACCACTGCCATGAGTGAAAAAGCACTAAGCATTTTTGCAGTCGGCTTATCAAATGACCTGAGTTTTGGAAACCACTGAATCCTTAGTTTTTTAAAAAAATAAATATTAATTAAAAATACAATGAGCGCTGCGGCTGTACTGGCCACTAACACTCCTTTTAATCCAAATAAATAGGCAAAGGATACAGTAAACGCCACACCAATAAGGCTTGTGGCAATATTCAGAATAGTAAATTTTCTGATTTCCTTTAGCCCATTAAGAATAGAAAGAAATAAACTATTGCATGCAATAAGCAATAGAAACAATCCAAACAATAAGTAGATAATTGCAAACTCTTTGGACTTAAATGCTGCTTCTGACAAGGGAGTACTACAAAAGATAACACCAATAGAAATAATGGCAGCGCAGAAAAAAACCATCAAGAAGGAGGTGTGGATTATTTGCTGCTTTCTTACCGAATCGTTCTTAAACTCAGCTAAGTACTTAACCACTCCGCCAGATATAGCCGCAGTAGCCAGCATAGTCAAGATGGCCGTTGAATTCTGAAACTGGCCAACTAAAGCAATCCCTACAGGGCCAATTTTAAGTGCCACCACTTTTATAACAATAAACCCACTTAAAAAAGTGATGGCGGTAGATATGGAAGTATAAAAACTGGTCTTTATTAAATTCACGTAAAGGAATTTACAATCTTACATACTATTTCTGCCTCCTCTGGCTGCATCACCGGGCTTATGGGCAAAGAAATTATCTGATCATGTATTTTTTCCGAAACAGGGAAACTGAGATGATTCCACTCCGTGTAAGCCTGTTGTTTGTGCGGTGGAATAGGATAATGAATTACAGTTTGGACTCCATGATCTGAAAGATATTTTTGAAATTTATCCCTCATTGCTACTCTTACTACAAACAAATGCCAAACATGGCTTTCCAGATGCACAATATTTTTTCGATTTTCAAACGGCAAAACTATCTGGGGGTTAGTAATATGGTCAAGATAATACTGTGCTATTTTTCGCCTTTTCTTATTGTCTTCATTTACCTCCTTCAATTTGATAGATAAAAAGGCTGCCTGTACTTCATCCAATCGGCTATTCATTCCCTGATACAGGTTTTCATATTTTTTACCTGAGCCATAGTTTCTTAAAGCAGCTATTACTTTTGCTAATTCCGCATCGTTAGTTGTTATAGCGCCTCCGTCTCCTAATGCCCCTAAATTTTTGCCGGGATAAAAACTAAAACCAGCAGCATCGCCCATATTGCCGCAAAATATATTATTCAGTGTAGCGCCATGAGATTGAGCACAGTCTTCTATAATTTTTAATTGATGATTTTTAGCAATTTCCTTGATGGCATCCATATTACATAGCCTGCCATATAAATGCACGGGCAAAATAGCCTTTGTTTTAGAAGTAATTTTTTCTATGATCCGATTTTCGTCAATCAAATAAGTATCAATGTCTGGCTCTACCAAAATGGGAGTAAGTCCTGTTCGCGAAATAGCCAGAATACTTGCAATATAAGTATTTGAAGGCACTATTACTTCGTCTCCTTTTTTCATAATGCCCAACTCCTTATATCCTTCCAATATAAGGATTAAAGCATCCAAACCATTAGCTACACCAATACAGAAATCTGCTCCACAAAACTCAGCAAACTCTTTTTCAAATTTGCTAACATGGTCGCCCAAAATAAACCATCCTGAATCGAGCACATTTTCCATTGCCTTCAACAGTTCATTCCTATGTACCTGATTTATTTTTTTTAAATTCAAAAAGTCTATCATAACTCAACATTAGTTTTTGCTCTTCCACTTTTCGTATCCTTCTTCTTGCCAGGGCATACCACGGGAAAAATGATATGGCCATGGATAATGAGATACACCGGTATCCTTGGCTATTAATTCTCTCACGTCTTTTAAGGGTTTTGCAGGATTGCCTACTACAAGCTGGTAATCAGCTACATCCTTACCTACCACAGAATGTGCGCCTATCAACACATGCTTGCCTATTTTTACCCCGGGTAATAAAATAACCCCTACTGCAATTTGGGAGTAATCATCTACCTGAGGCCCTATACAAATATTGGATGGCGGATGTGGATCGTTTGTAAATACCGTATAAGGATAAATAAAAACATAATTTCCAATTTTTGATTTTTGGCCGATATGCACATTGCTATGTAGCCAGCAATAATCTCCCATTACAGAATGGCCTTGCAAATCACATAGAGTGCCAACCCTGCAGTTATTCCCTATCTCCATTTTCTCACGGATGGTAACTCGATGCCCCGTGCTGAAATTGTCGCCAATTACACATCCGGCATAAATAATAGAATGGCTTCTTACCATAGCACCTGCGCCAATAATCGTTTTTGGATTAATATAATTTTCATCATAATAGTAATCATTCGTTGGTTCGCCAATTACACAGTTATTGCAAATGATAGAGTCGTCCCCAATTACTACATTATCTAAAATCACTGAATCATCGCCGATTTTTACATTCTGCCCTATTGTTGCCGTTGAAGATATACGAACATTGATATTATTAAATTTCATATAACTCTTCTTTATTTTAATTTCCTTCAAATTGATTTGAACTCTAAATATTTATCGTAATCTCTTATATAATCCTGCTCATTATAAACTGTAGAAGCAAGAACCAGACAAATACTCCCTGAAGAAAAATTGTCCAGTTCGCGCCATAGCCCCGATGGCATATATAACCCAATATAGGGACGAGCCAGATGAAATGTTCTCTTCACATTTCCGTCATCTACTATTATATCAAAACTACCGCTAGCTGCAATTATAAACTGACGCAACTCCTTATGTGCATGGCCGCCCCGGCCCGATCCGCCAGGCACATCATATAAAAAATATACCCTTTGAATATCAAACGGAATTTCTTTGCAATTATTTACTGCTGTAATATTGCCGCATAGCTGATGGTTCTTAGGCAGTTCTATAATATTACAATCATAGACCGAAGACTGTCTCATAAATTATTTTTTTGAAAGGTTTCAAATTCACGTATATAGTCTTCTTTATTGAACAGGCTATCTGATAAATGCAGGCTCAAAGAATTTGTTGAAAAATTCTGCATGTGGCGCCATGTATTAGCAGGCAAAAACAATCCATAATAGCTTCTATTAAGTGAAAATATTTGCTGCTCGTTATTTTGATTGGTAATTACCACATCAAAGCTACCACTTAAGGCAATAATAATTTCCTGCTGTGACCGGTATGCATGGCCGCCCCGCGTTTCCCCGCCCGGCACATCATAGGTCCAAAAAGTTCTTTTAATTACAAAAGGGAGCTGATCCGGATTTTGTAGGAAGGTCAGGTTTCCTCTGGGGTCAGTAATTTTGGGAAGTTGTATTATTTGGGGCAACAACATCATCACATATTTTAGTGCCGCAAAAATTAAACATTTTATTTAAATCGCGTATATTTTATTGGCTATTTACTGAAATTAATACTTTAAGCCGACTTGCCTTCAAAAAAATTTCCGATTCTTGGCTGGCATATAATCGCACCTAAATCAAATATCACTTACTTCATTCTGATGGAAACGTTTTCTAACAGTGATTGAGTATGTAATGCCTAATTGGTATAAGATACTTGTTCGACATAAACTTAAAAAACAAAAAAAACATTTTTATCGCCTTTAGAAAATTATCTCAATCCCCTTAATTATCCTTTAGAATTCAACAAAAGAAAACTGCTACTACTTTTTTGCTACCAACATTCCATAACCTTTAAAAACTGCAGGCACCTCCTTTATTTTTCCTTTAAAAATCAAAAATAAAACCCTGGAAAAAGGTTCGATCAAGAATGTAGATACCCAAGTAGTCCAATAGCCCATTTGGCTAAAATGCTTTCTGGCATACTTAAGCCGGCTTTGCAAGCTCAGATAAAGCCGAAAAGCTTTAACAGACTTTGTGGTTCCTTCGCCTATATGAATGGCCCTTATATCGCTATTAAAATAGGATCTTTCACCTATTTCCGCTATTCGTTTAGAAAAATCAACTTCTTCAAAATAAACAAAAAATTGTTCGTCAAAATAACCCACCTTCTGGAAAATAGAAGTACGCATAAACATGAATGCCCCCATAACCTGATCTACAAAGCGGCTTGATTTATGGTCAAAATCATTCATGATAATACCGGGAGTAAAAATTGAAGGCGCCAACTTGGGCAACCCTAAAGCATCTTTAAAAAATCCAAATGGCGAAGGGAACCTTGAGCAACTTGGGGTAATCTCGCTTATTTCATTTACAAGCTGGCAACCTAATATAGTGACAGCATTATTTAATGCCAGAAAATCGCTGCAATCAGTCAAGGTATGATTTAGCAATTGCGCATCAGGATTTAATAACAACACATATTCTGATTTACATTTTCTAAACCCCTGATTACATCCTTTAGCGAACCCTAAATTCTCATCATTTATTACAATTTCCAATTTCTCTCTGGCTGCAATCCTTTTTAAAGAATCATCCTTTGAATTATTATCAATTATATATACTGTTCCTAATAATGAAATATTTTCCTCGATAAAGATTGAGTCAATACATTGAGATAAATATTCACCACTATTCCAATTAATAATTACAATATCTACCATCTTACTTTATATAATAATTTATTGCAAAATAAAATCACTTCTGTGTAAAAAATAATTTGTAGCCATGTAGAAAACAGCGTCATGTATTGATCCTGAAAAAAACTCATCATTAAAGGGTAAAGCATGAATGTAAAATATATTACAAACCGAATTTTCTTACCATGCAATGCTTTGCAAAAAAGTAAAGTATGTATTATTGAAAATAAGGACAGCATTAGCAATACATAAATAAATCCAAAATCCTTTATATAGGGGCTGTAAACAGTATATACATTGGTAGGATATGGAATGAAAACAAACTCTTTGACTAATTTGTTCTCCTGTGTTTTGGAATTCTCCTTATTAATCACAGATAATACCTTTGAAAAAAAACCAAGTGTATTTTGCCCATTATAATTAATTTGAAAGTTATGATTTAATTCATAATCAAGTGCATTTAATGAGGAGGCTAGATAAATAGCTGTAGTTTGAGAAGCCGGGTATAAATTATCCTTGATAGTATCGCCAGAGTCGCCGCCCTTACCATAAAAAATTCCCATTGATGTAAAAAAAACTAAAAATACAGTCAATAAAAAAAAATTCCTTCTTAAAGAAAATCTCTTTCCTTGAATATAGCTTATTCCTAAATAAATAGCCAGAATCAAAAAGAAAAATGTACGACCTGTAGAAAAAACAGCATAAGTAATTACTGCTAATATGCTAATAATATGCAGCGTTAGGTTTTTTTTACTCCTAACATTTAAGTAAGAGTACAGGTTGATAGCATATACTACAAATGAAAAGGAGATTAAATATTTAACGGGACCGATATCCTCATCACCATAGCTTAATTCGGTTCTAAGCCCTACAAAAAAATTATCAATGTTAGAAGCAAGAAACACGCGGTAGGAGGCAATAATAAAAAGAGGAAGCCCTATCACCGCTATTGCAGTTAATACAATACGAAAATTTAATTGCGGTACCTGATCTATATACCTGTTAATTGGTGCAATAGGTGTCCATAAAAGTGTTTTTTGATAAACTATTTGAGTGATATAGGAAGATATTACAAAAACTACTGTACCTGCAAAAAAAAGGAGATAGGTTGTAACATGAAGTGGAAATAACTCATTAAGGATTGTTAACCTAAAAAAAAATCTCAAAAAAATGATTACAAACCAAACAAAAGAGAATACCACAGCCGGTTGCAAAACTTTTCTTTTAAATAGGTAATATGCTAAAAAGAAAATAATACCCTGAATTAAAATAAAAATTACGTCAAACAATATGCTGGTCAAATCTATCATTCGCCTATTTCTTTTTTATAAAATTAAACCCCTGATATACTCTTTTAATTTTTACCAATTCAACACTTTTAATCAGAACCCTTAATTCAGTAAACGAAATTAATAGTACATACACCGTTGCAGATAAAACAAAACCTATTGGGTAAATTAATTCACTACCACTACTGCCAAAAAGCAAATAAAATAATAACTGTACTGCAAAAGCTATAATTACAAGTATTAATAAAACAAAACTTTGCATCCGAAGCTCAAACCTCTTTTGAATTAATATACCTACTTGCCAAATAAATGATCCTGTAATTACCAAAAATCCCATCATCCTGTATGTGGCTGTGTCAGGAATTTTTAATAAGAAAAATAGAATGTCCGAGCCAAACAACCAATATCCTGTACTAACCACAACATATCCTATTAATTCAAACTTTATTATCTTCTTTAAAAGATTTCTGATTTCGGAATTATTACCTACCTGGTAGGCCGAGGTAAGTATGGGAAAAACAGAAGTAATAATTGGCGAAATAATGAGTACTATACTTTTGCTTATCAAATCAAAAATAGCCTGATAATTTCCTTGCATTTCCCCGCCGAAGTTTTTGAGTATAAATATTTTGTCAATATATGACAGCAGATAGGCAAACACAAACCAAAAAGATAGGGGGCCGCCATATTTCAAGAATTTTTTAAAAAGGGGCTCATGAGCCAATCCTATATTCTCAGAATTACTAATTTTAAAATAACTATTGGATTGCTTTTGGAGGTAGACCAATGAAAATAAATAAGATATAATCACTGCAAGAAAGAGGCTATATAAATAATTTACGTGAGTAAGTAACAGAAAACAGAGCGCAACTAAAATATAAGAGGCTGTTCGTATCAGCTCTGAAAAAATTATTTTTTTAGATAAAAAAGCTGCTTGAAGAATAGGGGCAATAGTAAATTGTAATGAACTTACAAATAATGCAAGTAGGCAAAAAAGGCTTAAAACGTAACTATGACTAAAATATAAAAACCCGCAAAAAACAGGAACAAAAAAAGCAAGTTGCGTTTTTAAGGATATCTCTAAAGTGCCTTTTGCAAACCTATTTTGATTTTTACTCGTTGGGAAAAATCTAATGATGCTTTGAGTAATCCAACCGGAGAGAACTGCAGATAAGATTAAAACAGCATTATACCATAATGCAAAACTTCCATATCCCTTAGCGCCCAGTACATGCTTAAACAGGGGAATTGACAATCCTGTTATTGCTGCAGGAAGAATAATACTGATTAAATAATTAAAGTAGTCCTTTTTAAACCTGCTAAATAAATCCATTTTTTTTGATGAAAGATTAATGTTTGATTATTTCATAGCAGTATTGAAAAAATATTATTTTTTGATTAACTGCGCCAACCCCCAAATAACCAAAACCAAAAGTTCAACCAAAATTGCAAATAAAATTGCAGCTTTTAATTTCCCCATTTTAATAATTTCCATTGGGTAGTTTGCCTTGTCTATTATCTGCATCAATGGTATTTCGTTTAAGTATTGAAACCTTGCAAGTTCAAGATTTTTGAACATTTCACCATAAGCCGCACCATACACCTGAATATTTGTTTGTTGTTTTAAAACAGGTACCTGAGCCGCAGAAAATGCGGGATTAATGTTTACATCCTGTACAGCCGCTCTTTCAGAAATACTTGAATTGAGATTCCCTTTCATAGAAGCCACTCGATCTTCCAGTACATCTAAGGTCTCCTTTGCCTTTTTGGTTCTTATTTCAATATAATATGCATTCGTCTGAGCTACGATTCTATCTGTAAAGTCTTTAGTGAATTTTTCATTGGGACTTACCACATTGACTTCGTAAATACCCAATTTTCTATCTGGCCTTTGTGCTACTAAATTATTTTGAGCAAAGCCTTGGTAAACCCGGTACAATATACTGTCTTGTTGATAGGTAAACGTCCTTCTGTCCTGACCAACTGGAAAGTGAACAACAGCACTCTTTCCCGGCTTGGTGCCTTCCCTTGCCTTTTCAAGATAATATTCTATTAAGGTATAGGGTTTGTTTTCAAAAGTATCTATTGAAAGCAATACGCCCTCTACCATACGCCGGCTTTTCATGATTTCCAGAATATTATCCCCTGCAAAAATGTCCTTACCACTTCCTATATTGATTCCAAATTGTGAAGCAAGATTTAGGAAATTACCTATTCCGCCATTGTCGCCATCATCTAAGGCAAAAGTAAGCCGGCTTTTATACGCTGGCTTCTGAGAGGATGCATAATAAATGCCAACAACACCAGCCAATATGCCTACTATTAAAAAAAGCCACCACAGTTTTAGTAGTCTAATTATAATACTTCCCAGATGAAATACCGGCATTTCCTTATTTTCAATTTCACTTTGTATAACAGGCATACTCATACGATTTCTATATTTTTTAGCGCCTAAAAATAACATTTGCAACAATACCCAGAGCTGAAACAATCAAAGCCCAATCTGCGGTACTTACCTTTGCCCGGTTATTTCGCATCTTTTGCGGCACAAATATTTCTGAACGGGGCGTAACCTGCGGATAAAACTTAAACCATAAAAAATGCTTTACTGATTGTGCCTTGCCATCCGGCTGAATTACAAGTGCGCCGGTTTTGCGTGCAGTGGGCATAAAATTTCCTGCCTGTTGCACATAATATTTCAGATTTTCTCCCTTCTTGTAAGGTACGATAGTAGGAAAATATACATCACCGGATACTTTTACCAGGTTAGTGCTTCTATCTACTGTAAGTACGTCACCATCTTCCAATATCAGGTTTTCTGAATTTTCAGGGTATTGCAATGCCTGCTTCAGATTAATGCTGATGAGGTCATACGATTTATACAACTCATCTTTCAGGCGGCTATCTTGCGCAAGGCTGTCCGCATCAATGTTTAAAATTCGTTGAAATAGTTTTTCCCTTTCAGCAGTAGTCAAAGTATTTTTTACTGCTCTTCTTACAGTAATAGACGTACTATCTGCTGAGGCTTTGAAGCCACCTGTACGATTGATTACATCACTTATACGGTCGCCGCTTTTAATAAGGCTATAGCGCCCGGGGCTTTTTACCTCGCCCACTACTACCACACTTCTCTGAATAGAATAACCAGATTTATTCTTTATGATAATGATATCATAAGGCTGAAGTGTTACATCTTCATGATTTTTCGTGTCTTTCAGGTTCACTGAAAACACCTGGCTTTCATCATGATTTACTTCGCCTGTATTTACCCCGGAAATTCTACGAGAAATTTCTATATTGGTAGAGTCGCCAAAATTATTAATTCCGCCTGCATTGAGAATTACATCCCTGAGTGATAAATTTTCACGCCATACAATATTGCCTGGTTTTCTTACTTCGCCCTGTACTACTATATATGCATTATCCTTAAAGTCAAAGATGGAATGTATCGCCAATGAATCGTTTTTCTGAAGAGGCACTTTTAAATTAAAATTCAATACAGAATCCAGATTTACAGATAATACTGTAGGAATTTTATTGGTAAAATATCTAAAAATGGATACACGCCTGGTATAAGCATCCACTTTAAGGCCTCCAGCCTTTTGTACCAGATCATTTACACTCATTCCGGCTGTAAGCTCAAATGGGCCGGGGCGTAATACAGAGCCGGATATTTCCACGCGGTTACCAAACTCTTCCTGCAACCTTTTCACAATATAGCGGTCGCTACCCATTGCTTTAAAGGTAGAATATGAACCTGACGACAAGTCAATTATTTTTCGTTCGGTATCTGTTACACGTTCTACTGTTACTGCACCTCTGTAAGCATTATCAGTAAATCCGCCCGAATAGTTCAGAAGATCAGCAAATGTTTCGTTAGAAAGCATTTCAAATTTTCCCACACGTTTTACATTTCCACTTATGGTTACTCTTTTATCGTAGTAGGGAATACGCACTACATCACCTTCTTGCAACAAGATATTTCCTTTTTGGTTTCCTGATACCAGAAACTCATACAAATCTGCAAAGCGCTTATCATTCCCTCTGATTACCTCTATTTTGCGATAGCTTCCCATCTCGGTAGGGCCGCCACAGAGGTAAAGTAAATTATAAAGCGTGGTAAGAGATGAAATGGTGTAGGTGCCCGGCTTTCTGGCCTGACCAATCACTGTTACTCTTACGCTTCTAATTTCGCCCAACGTTACCTGTACTTTGGTTTGGCCGGAGCTGATGGCTCTATAAATCGTGTTGGCGAGCTTGGCGGATATTTTTGTGCGAGCTTCCTCAAGTGTTAGTCCGCTAAGATATAGTGGCCCTACATTGGGTATATATATTTCGCCGCGCTCACTTATTTTTAGGTTGTATTTTTTTTCACTGAATCCATATACCGATATCTCTACTTCATCATCAGGGCCAAGTATATATCCGGCCGGCGCGGGGATGCGCAGATTGGGTTCAAATACCAAACTATTTTCCGTAAAAAGTTCAGATCCAAAAATGGAAGGATCGTTCTTAAACCTTTGGAGAGGTACAGCATGAGTGGCGGTATCTAAAATGTGTCTATTTTTATTTTTACTTGTATCCTCCACCCCAGGCGACAAATTTTGCCTGTTATTATCTTTAAGGCTTTGTAATCTTTTTTGAAGCTTGGCGATTTCTGATGTAGCCAACCCTCTATCGCTAACAATCTTATATAGCTGTGTTTCAGAAATACCAGATTCTACAGCTCTATTGTATATACTTAATATTTCTTCGTCACTATAATCATCAACATTCACATTGCTAAGGTCGCTTGTATTAAATAGATTAATCTGTGCTGATAATTTGTTAGAGAAAGTTAATAACGTAAATAATATGCAGATAGAAATTTTCAATATTTTCATAGACATGTATAATTTGTCAATTTAAACAACGAAGGCTGTTAAAAATGTGCGGGCGAAGGTAATAATTATTTTGAGGATGAGTAATTTGCGATCATATTTTGAATTTAAGGCTTTTTCATCCAAAATAAATTTCTAATTTGAAACTATTTATATATTTAATATTGCTATTTCCCCTATCTACTTCTTCTTTTGGGGGTACCGTTATCAATGTAAAAACTCTTGGCGCTAAAGGAAATGGCGTTTCCGACGACACCAGATTTATTCAGGCGGCAATAGATGCGGCCCCAGAAAATTCCACAATCTACTTTCCTAAAGGCACTTATATAGTAGGAAATATAAAAATAACAGATAATTACCTGGAAAATTATTGTCTAAAATTAAAATCTAACTTGAGCTTTATGGGCGATGGCGCAAGCTCTGTTATTCGATTTGCGGACAATCTTTTTAACAAAGTTTCCAAAAATGCAAATGCACACATGTTTTATGGAAATGAGATTCAAAATATCGCCTTTAGCCGGCTTATGATAGAAATGAATGGCGCAAAAAACTTAGCCCCTAAAAGTGATTTTCGAAAGAATATTGCTGCAGTTCTTATAATTCGCGGCAAAAATGTTTCATTTGATAATATGAGTTGTAAAAATTCTTCTGGTACAACAATGCTTAACATAATGGGAAAAGGCGTTAATTTAAAAGTTACGAACAGTGCATTCATTAATGGCGGAAATTATGTTGGCTCCTCAAAAGCAAATAAGAATCAAATTGACTTTTCATTTATCTATAGTGAATGGGATAGTACCACCATTAGTAACAACAAAATCCAACAACAAAATATAGATATAGCACTCGGAAACTATTGTGGAGGAATAGAAATACATGGAAGCAATTCATTGGTTTCAAATAATACAATCATAGGCTGCTGGCCTGCTATTTATATTACGAGTAGTGGTAATGATACACTTCAAAATATTTCGGTTGATGATAATCAGTTGCTCAATTGTATAAATGGAATTTCCTTCTGGCTTATAAAGCCCATGAAAAATATCTTCATCAGCAGCAATAATATTTCTCTAACCTTTCCCAGAACTAAGAAA
The DNA here is from genome assembly GCA_018268075.1 of Bacteroidota bacterium. Classification (GTDB taxonomy): domain Bacteria; phylum Bacteroidota; class Bacteroidia; order Chitinophagales; family Chitinophagaceae; genus Ginsengibacter. Next base: position 57,519 of record JAFDXH010000021.1, read on the forward strand.
GTATCATTCGTTGCCGGCGTGCTCATTCCAAATGGGAATATGAATGAGAATAGTGCTCAATTAGCAAATAATGCACCAATAGAAAATCTGGTTATTAAATCGAACACCATTGAGGCAGATAGTATGAGCGTTCCATCAATGGGAATTTTACTACATTCTATTATTAATGCGCACATTGATTCTAACACAATAACAGGAATGAACAGGGCTGGCATTGCCCTGGCAGGAAGCAAATGGGGTATTGATTCTCTCAATGTAACCAACAATCTTTGCTCAGCATTTCGACCCGGCATTGACGACAAGGCTGTTAATAGCTTCATTTTAATAACTGATACTTATTCTGGAAAATTTAAAAACGCACCAGGTATGAAGTTTATTCATTTTGATAATAATAGATTTCTGCAAAATAATATGGATGCTCAAACTATTGGTGCTTTTATCGCACTTCCAGAAAAGTTTATAAACAACATACAATTAAAAAATAATTTCTGGGAGGGCAATAATAAACCCTTGAGAAAAGTTATAGTCCAATGACTGTAACTTTTAATTCTTAATCCCCCTATGAAGAAAATTATTGTATTCAGTGTATGCCTATCGCTTTTTGCATGTAAAAAACCGCTTAATTCAATTACCAGCCCAGCCTCGCCAATTCACAACATTGAAGATTTTCGACTTCCAGGAATGAGTGATTACGAAACCCTGATGGCTGCTCATGATAGTCTTCCTTCCAACTCAATAATACAGTTTGCACCAAAAACGTATATATTTGATCATACACCGATTATACAAAAGCCTTTTACTTTTTTGGGACCAGCTATTTTAATGCGGGAAAACCAAATCACCTACAGATTAAAAGAAGCCGCCAATGCCTCGTCAACTCAACTCATAATAGATAACCCGGCAGGATTAATTGTTGGTGACAGGTTTCTTTTGGTAACAGATGGCAAATCTTATAGAGAGACCACAAGTATAAATGTGATAGAAAGAATTGAGGGAGATACGTTGGTGTTATATGCTCCAATAGGTAATACTGTTAATCAAAGTAATCTTTTTCCAATCGGCACTCAACTATTCAAGAATATAAATTTCTTCTGGATTTTATCTGCTACCCAATACCCAGATCATTCATGCACATTTAAAAATCTCACTTTTGATGGTAACAGAGATAATAATTCAGGTACATATTCCTGGTTATTAAA
>JAFDXH010000220.1 GCA_018268075.1 Bacteroidota bacterium
ATAGAGTGTATGACTTTCAGAATGCGAGGACATGAAGAAGCGAGTGGAGTAAAATATGTTCCTAAAGTATTATTTGAAGAGTGGATCAATAAGGATCCTATTAAAAATTACGAACGGTTTCTGGTAGATGATGGTGTGTTGGCCACACCTGAATTATCAAACATTCATGAGGAAATAAAAAAATATATAGAAGACGAAATTGCCCATAGTGTGTTGGGAAAGCAAGCTGGCCCCGGATTCAGCATTAATAATAAAGAGCTGACTACCCGGGAATTAAATGATGTATATGCTCTAAAGCAGGATCAAAACTATGAGCAAAATAATTCACCAGTGCATAACCTCCGATTTATAGATGCGATTAAAGAGGCGCTTTTTCAGTCAATGAAAAAGCAGCCCAACTTGATACTGATGGGCCAGGACATTGCTGAATACGGAGGTGCATTTAAAATTACTGAAGGAATGGTGCAGGAGTTTGGTAAAGAGCGAATAAGAAATACCCCCATTTGCGAAAGCGCTATTGTAGGCGCTGCGCTTGGCCTAAGCCTGGAAGGGTATAAAAGTGTCGTTGAAATGCAGTTTGCCGATTTTGTAACAGTGGCTTTCAATCAAATAGTAAACAATCTGGCAAAGATCAATTATCGTTGGGGCCAATCTGCCAATGTGGTAGTGAGGATGCCTACGGGCGCGGGTGTTGGTGCGGGCCCTTTTCACAGCCAAAGCAACGAAGCTTGGTTTGCACATACACCTGGATTAAAAATTGTTTACCCTTCATCTCCTCGCGATGCCAAAGGTTTATTAATAGCAGCTATAAACGATCCTAATCCTGTATTATTTTTTGAACACAAATTATTATACAGGAGTGTAAGTGGCGAGGTGCCCGAAGCTTATTATGAAACGGAAATCGGTAAAGCCAATCTTGTAGCAGAAGGTACAGATATCAGCATCATTACATACGGAATGGGGGTAATCTGGGCTATGGAATATGCATCTGCGCACCCTCATCTATCTTTAGACATTCTGGACCTACGCACTTTAGCTCCCTTAGATTTTCCTGCTATCAGAGCCAGTATTCGCCGCACAGGCAAAGTGCTTTTGCTGCATGAGGATACACTTACCGGAGGAATAGGTGGAGAATTGGCCGCTTGGATTGGGCAAAATTGCTTTGAATACCTGGATGCACCAGTAATGCGGTGTGCATCTCTGGATACCCCTATACCATTTAATAAAACTTTAGAAGAAAATTTTTTAGCTAAATCAAGGTTGAACGAAATGATCCTTAAATTAATTAATTATTAATCTGCTAAATTTTTTTATTGCTCATTTCTCAAATTGATTAAGCAACGACCCCCTCAGCAATTTTATTTCTAATTTTGTTCTCTAATTCTGTGGCCAGTTCAGGATTATCAATTAATAATTGCTTTACTGCTTCACGCCCTTGTCCCAACTTGGTAGTATCATAGCTAAACCAGCTTCCACTTTTCTGAATAATTCCCATATCTACACCCATATCTATTATCTCGCCTACCTTAGAAATGCCGCCACCAAAGATTATATCAAATTCGGCCACCCTGAATGGAGGCGCCATTTTATTTTTTACCACTTTCACTTTTACCCTGTTGCCGATGGATTGATCTCCATCTTTTATTTGAGCCATGCGTCGAATATCCAACCTCACAGTAGAATAAAACTTTAAGGCATTTCCACCGGTAGTTGTTTCTGGGCTGCCAAACATTACTCCTATTTTATCCCGCAATTGGTTTATGAAAATACAGCAACAGTTGGTTTTAGAAATAGTACCGGTTAGTTTTCTCATGGCCTGACTCATCAGCCTCGCCTGGAGACCCATTTTGCTATCTCCCATTTCGCCCTCTAATTCTCCTTTGGGCACCAATGCTGCTACAGAATCTATTACCACTACATCTAATGCTCCTGAAAGAATGAGACGATCCGCAATTTCTAACCCTTGCTCGCCATAATCAGGCTGGCTTATCAATAAATTATCTACATCCACCCCTAATTTACGAGCATAGGTACTGTCAAATGCATGCTCTGCATCTATGATAGCGCACATGCCGCCTTTTTTCTGGGCTTCTGCTATTACGTGTATAGCAAGTGTTGTTTTTCCTGAAGACTCTGGCCCATATATTTCTACCACCCTTCCCTTAGGAAGACCGCCGATACCCAATGCTACATCCAATCCAATAGAGCCACTGGAAATTACTTCATGAGGCTCTTGTGATCTTTCGTTCATCATCATTACACTCCCTTTTCCAAAATCTTTATCAATCTTGTCCATAGTGAGTTTGAGCGCTTTTAGTTTCTCGGTATTCCTTTCATTATTTGCAGCCATAAAAATTTTTTATTCGTAATTTAAAACAAAGTTAATCGGTGGGCAAATATAGTAAGTTTTAATTATCAACACTAATTTATTTAGTAGTTACTGTTAATTTATTTAGTTAAATATTGGGGGCAGGTAACTATTTACAATGCTGCGCAGGTTCTTTCAAAAGCAAGAATTCTTTCTGCCGCTTTTACCAGTGTGCTTTCCTTCTTTACAAAACAAAACCGAAGTAAAGACTGATTTTTTTCTTCCTGATAAAATGCCGAAACTGGAATAGCTGCTACGCCCGCATCAGTAATAAGCTGCTTTGCAAAATCAATTTCCTTCTTGGCACTTATAGCTGAATAGTCATAAAGCTGGAAATAGGTACCTGAAGATGGAAGTGGTTTTAATTGACTTTCTGATAATAATTTAGAAAAAAAATCTCGCTTTTCTTGAAGTATCACAGACAATGAAAGATATTGCGCTGATTCTTCCAGAAAGTTAGCCAGGCCTTCCTGAACAAAAGAGTTTGTGCTAAAAGCATTGAACTGGTGAATTTTTAAAAACTCACGCATCAGCTTTGCGGGTGCCACACAGTAACCCACCTTCCAACCTGTAC
>JAFDXH010000221.1 GCA_018268075.1 Bacteroidota bacterium
AAGTGGAAGTAAGTATTCCTTTTTTGATTCTTTTGAACCAACGGCTCTTCGTTTCTTCTGCTTTTCCTTCTTCACCAGCCAGATTGGCATCAAAGTCTTCAACTTGCTTGGCCATAACCTTTTTTTGTTAATGTACAAATATAGGGATTAAAATAGTTCACAATTTTTATCAGTTTGTTTGATTGGTATCTTGGTTGTATACAGAAAATACCCTAGCCGAAAAGTTTGGAGTCCATTATTTTAGCATAGTGCACAATTAAATTGCTGGCCTTTTTTACGATTAAAAAAGGATAGGTAATGATCCCTTTGCCAATAAACTATAAATGCAGGAAAAGCAGATGGGAGAGATGCTAAATAAAGAAAATAACCGAATTAGAGAGGGCGGCTTGAAACACCTAATTTGAAATGATAAAGCACTAAAGTGTAAGCGGCAGTAAGATCAGGAATAGCCGAAAAAACAGGCTGCCTTACTAGTATAGATAGGCAGCCTGTTTAATAATAAATACAAATTATTTGTGTGTTAGACTATTTGCTTTAAATGTAATGGTATAAGTGCCCGGTATGTAACATCTAAATGGAAACCGTGGGTTTGCACTAAACTGTCCATCCGGATAAGAGGCTTGGTTATCGTGTGAAAAAAACTGAGTAGGAATGCGGTAATAAATGAAAAAGCCGTTGCCCAGCGAATTAAGCGGAAATGGGCTTGTGCCGAAAGTAAACTCCATGCGGTCATCAAATACATCTGTTTTTAAAGAATAGTCCTGAAGTGTTTGTAGGAATGCGGTTCCGGAAGGCCTTCTTTGTATTTCACCTGCTTTTGGATTGAAGGGAACGCCGTTCTTATCTACAATCTTCAAGATTACTTTATCGGGTTTATCTGCTGTTCTGGCTACGTCAACAACAATATTACTAAACACACTTGTACCGGAAGACTCGTTACCAACTTTTATCATCCTTACATAGGCAGGGCCAAGTTCAGGGCTGCTTTCAAATGCCGGTGCATCGAGTAACTGCAATTCGCCTATTTTAGGATAAATATTAGAACCTGCGCTATTTGTAATTAGTAGGTCGAATACATAATTGCCCGATGGCAGGTTAAATGTATTAAAGTTAGCTTCTACCTGGCCACTCGCCTCATTAATAACAATCGCAGGTATTTGCATGTCAAATTTCTTCGCATCAATTAATTCTAAAGTGGTATCTGTTTTAGGGTTGTATTGTTGTTTCCATCCTCTTACCAGGTATTTTTTGAAAAAAATATCATCTACAACTTTGCCGGTTTCTTTTTCATACACATGGAGCAGTTTAATGTTTACAGGTTTGGATGAGCCATCGAAATTCAATGCGCTGCTTACTTTTGTTCTTCCCTTTTGTATTACTATGGGGTCTTCTTCATACCTTATCAGATTGCTGATAAAACCATCGGGTACTTTTTTGCATGATATAGCACAGAGGATTATTGCTATTACGGCTAATACAGGTTTAACTAATTGTGATATATGCTGTGTCATTTTATATTTTTTATTTTCTAAACAACAGTTTATGATCGTTGTTTAAAACATGTATAATACCATTTGTTGTTTCTATGCCCGATGTTTGTACCCTTTCTCTTGTTCCCTGATCGGTAGTTATATCCTGTGCTTTAAAGGGTGGGGTAAGCGGCTCCCATAAAAAGGTATACCAGACAATTTGCGGAACTGTATTCACATTTGGGTTGTAGCCTAGGTTAGGATCCAGTGTTTTCTCGTACGATACGACGGCCTGGGCTCCGGTTTTTTGTGTTTCGTAAATAGTGCCATCCTCAGTAAGCTTGTCATAAGTAAGGGTGCTATTTGTTAGATAAATATTGAGCGAGTCAGTCATCTTATCCATTTCATAAGCAAAAACAGAGTCAATTGTCCAAACGCGTGCCGGGTCAATGTTTTGCTCTTCTTTTGAACGGGCAAGCAAATAGTTATTAATTGAATAGTCGGTAGGAGCAAAGAAGGTGGTTCCTTGCTGATTGATCTTATCTTTTAAACCGGCTTTGTCTACTAAAAGCAATAATGTATCAAACAACCCATGTGCGTTGCTTTTTAGATAATCGTAAGTGGACATATTCACCTTGCTATTGTGAAGTGTTCCGCCTATAAAGTAGTCGTTCTTTTTACAAGCCATAAATAAAACGGCGACAACTATGAAAACAAATGTGTATTTAGAAATCTTTCTCATACTAAATTTTTTGTTGGTATTAATGGTTTTTCCACCATTCATTTTGGGTTAACAATGGCGCTTGTGGTAATAATGTGCGCATATCTAACGGCCAGTAATATCCTTTTTTTTCAATGCGCTCTGGAGTAAAAGCTGAAAAATATTCGCCCAACTTTTCCATCCGTATAAAGTCATAGGCATTAATCCCTTCTCCAATTAATTCTCTTCTTCTTTCTTCTAGTATCTCGTCCCATAAGTCGGCGCCGGTATTTACAGAAGCGGTAATAGCTGCCCGGGTTTTTACCACATTTAATGCTTCGAGGGCTGTGGCTTCATCCCCGGTTTTAAAAGCAGCTTCAGCTTTTAATAAGTATATATCGGCAAGGCGCAACATTACCAAATTGTTGTCTACAACATAGGTAGTTGAGGCATTGGGGTCGTAATAATTAACCTTATTGTATTTTAATAGCATTGGCTCTGAAGAACTGGGATCGCTGATTATGGTTTTTAAACGAATATCCGCTGTATCTGTATACAATTCTCCGAATGCAACATCCGGGTTTACCATCCAGGCGCTATGCGATTCTTTATCTTTTATATAAGGGCCATATAAAAAACGGCTAAAGAAATAATCAGTGGCTTCGTTGCTTACGGCATTATATCTCATGTTTAATTCAAACAGGCTTTCCGTGGAGTTGCCTTGCCATATGTTTTTATAATTATCGGCGGTTTCCAGCGAATATTCATTGCCGTTAATAACATTATTGCAATTGGCAAGCGCATTTGGATAGTCATGTTTCCAGGCGTAGATATGTGCTAGCAATGCCAGGGCCGCACCTTTACTGGCTACTGATTTATCATCAGAAAACTCCAGAAGTGGTATCGCTTTTTGCAAATCAGCTATACAGTAATCCAAAACTTCAGACTCTTTGGTACGACCTAACTTTGGTACATTCAATGGATCCTTTAACGACTCAGTAGTTAAGATTACATCGCCCCAAACCCGGGTCATATAGAAATAAGTATAGGCACGCATAAACAACGCGTTACCCAACAACACATTTTTTGTTTTACTGGGATATGATACAGTATTGAATTTATCATCCGGTATATTCGGAATATTCTCAATTATCATGTGGCACTGGTTTATTACTCCGTAAAACCGGCTCCAGTCTGATAAAGATGGGAGATAAGGAGTATAGCTGTAAACAAAGTTGCCCGACGGAACAAGTGAAGTGTAATTCCAAAAATCACTACCTAAAATAAATTCGTCGGTTGGTAAGTCACCAAAAACAAAGTGTGATCCGTCTGCTTCAAGGGCCGAACGGAATAAACCATATACTCCAGCCAGCGCTTTTTCAACATTCTTACCCGAATTCCAAAAGACCTCATTATATGTGCTGTCTTTAGGTTTGTAGTCAATAATCTTTTTACAGCCCGTTAAGAATGCAACTCCACATAAAAGCAATAAAGGTTTCTTGATATTTCTCATTTCCTTTTTTTTAAAGATTAAAATGTAATGTCTACGCCAAGCGTTATTTTTTTAGGTATCGGGTACGCAGCACCGGTATACTCGCCTTGTGGGCTTACAAGTTCCGCATCAGGTACCCTGGCCTTTTGGAAAATGTGTACATTATCTAGTACACTGTAAAACCGTACATTTTGAACTTTAATTTTTTCAATCAATTTTCTGTTAAGCGAATATCCGAGTGTAATGCTTTTGATACGGAGATAGCTTCCGTTATCATTCCACATAGTTGAAAAAGGGAGGAACTGATAAAAGTTTGCCCCATAAGGGTTCAATGACGGGAAAGTAGCAGGCGCAATATCCCCTTTTTGGTTTTCAGGTAACCAATAATTATACTGGCTTAAGTCAGGTAACCGCTGATTGGCGTAGTTGTAGATGTAACCAAAATTCCATACGCCTGCAAACTGGTTAGATTCAAATGTGTTAATAATATCCCTTCCAAAAGTGTATGTACAATACACGCCTAAAGAAAAATTCTTATAAAAAAACTCATTTGAAAAACCACCTGTAACCTTTGGATTAGGGTCGCCTGATGCAACTAAATCACCAAAAGCATCACCTCTATCTTCTCCACTCCAAACATCCCAATCCTTATTTACATCTATCCATTTAGGAAATCCCGCGTATACATTTTGATAACCTTTGAAATAAGTTATCTTTTGGCCTGTTAATGGATTTACAGGTATTTCAGCTTCTGTATTATAAACGCCAGCATATTTCATCTGGTAAAATGTATAGATCGGCTGTCCTACTACAAAACCTATTTGCTGATTATAGTTCCGGGAGTCTATATAAAAACTCCGGTTGCCATTGGGCAACGCTGCTAACCGGTTTTTATTAAATGAAAAAGCAATACTGTATTCCACTGCAATTTACTATTGGGACTAAGGTTCCGGGTTTGTATGTTAAACTCAACGCCTTCATTTAAAATCTTAACAGGTGCGTTATAAGTCACATTCGTATAACCTGTATAAAATGGAAACGGATAAGTACCTATTGAGTTATCGTTTGTCCTTCTGTATAGATCAAACATTATGTTTAAGCGGTTTTGAAATAAATAAATGTCAGCGCCAATATTTGTCTGCTCTGATTTATTCCAGGTAAGGTTGGGCAAGGCAATTGGTTTGGTAAAAGAAGGTGTTGCCATGCTGATGCCATTATAAGTTCCCTGGTTTACATTCCAGCTATTGAAAGGCGCATAAAAATCGTCTGGCAGAGTGCCTGATGTACCATAACTAAGCCTTAACTTAAGCAGGCTTATCCAATTAAATTTTTTAATAAAATTTTCTTCAGATAATATCCAGGAAGCGGAAACAGCTTTAAAGTAGCCCCATTTTGTATTGGCACCAAAGCGTGAAGATGCATCGGCCCTGTAGCTTCCGTTAAGAATATATTTCCCTTTATAGTCGTAAGATAGCTGGCCAATATATGATAATAATCCAGCTTGTTGAAAAACTGAATAGCCTTGTATATCGCGTTGCGGTACGCCGGATACAACTTGTATATTATCATCAGGAACATTGTAGCCATATGTGTATGTACCTGTTTTTTCATCGATTTGTGCCGACTGGGTAAGTACTACCCCAAAATTGTGTGTATTGTTTTTTAACGATTTGGAAAAGGTTAGTATGTTGGCTAGATATGTTTGCTTATAGCTGCCATTGTCACTTTCTGCATAGTTGCGTTTATCAGAGGTTATCTCTGATGGTTGAAAGTAATCTCTTTTATCATTGGTGCTTGAATAAGAAGTCTGCAAAGAATATTGCATTCCCTTCAGAATATCATAATTCAATTGCAAATATCCTGAAAGTAGGTCAGTTGTATTTTTATCCCGTAGTCGATCATACTGACCGTAGTAAAAATTTTTATCTTCTTCTGTTATCCTATAAAATGAAGCAGGCATACTTACTCCATCTATCGGAGTAACCTGGTCTCTTCCACGACCTAATCCCCGTTTGCGATCAAGTAATGATTTTGTTATATTAAGTGTAACATTAACTTTCGGGCTTATCTTAAAATCAAAATTTCCTCTTACAGAATAGCGCTTAAAACCTGAATTTCGAATAATGCCATCTTCGTTATAATAGTTTGCCCCTAACCGGTAGCTTACAAGTTCAGACCCAGCGGATACGCTTACATCCGCATTGTGAATCATACCCGATCTATAAAAAATGTCCTGCCAGTCTGTAGCGTTGTTGAAGGCAGGGTTCAGGCTGTCTGATAATACCTGTGGTATAGTACTGAGGTTTTGATAAGTACCATATTTATACATAAGGCCGAGCTTTTGTGCCCTTTCTTCGGCACCTGCAACGGTAGTTAATAGTTGTGGCCGCTGTGTAATACCTGTATAGTAACTAAGTTTAATAGTGGGCTTGCCAACCCTTCCTCTTTTTGTTTTAATAATTATTACACCATTACCGCCACGTGAACCCCAGGCAGCTGTTGCGGCAGCATCTTTTTGTACAATGATACTTTCAATATCATTTATGTTTATACCGGCCAGCATATTTGTTCCTGAACTGGAAACCCCTTCTAGGTCGTTTATAGAAAGAGGTATACCGTCTATAATATATAAAGGTGTGCTTAACGTGTTTGCCTGGTCAACACCGCTGTTTAAATCTGTTACAAATGTTGAGTTGCCACGAACTGTAAATGTGTTTCGCACCCCCGGCTCCCCTGAAAAATTTTGAATATTAATACCTGTTACCTTTCCTTGTAATAACTGATCAAAGCTTGGGGCGGGTAAGTTTTCAATCGCCTTACCAGATATAATCTGGATGGAAGAAGTAGTTTTCTTTAAAGATTGCTTTTGATAGCCTACAATAACAACTTCGCCAAGGTTATTCGTGTTTTGTAATGATAATGCTACATCAACAGCCTCACCTGGTTTTACTGTAACCTGTTGTTGTTGATAACCTACAGCCGAAATAATCAAGGTTATATTTTCCTTGTTTTCTGAAAAAGGAATTGAAAAAGCCCCGCTTTCGTCTGTAACTATACCACTGTTTTTGCCTTTGATCGAAATGCTTGCTCCTTCAATAGGCTTTTTGTCTTTATTGGTGACTATGCCCGTTATTTTTTGCTGGGCATTAATCTCACTGAATAGGAGGGTACCCGATAGCAGTAAAAGCACAAACTTTAAGTTCATGTAGTTTTGGTTTTTTGGTAATTATTAACTGGCAGTTAACTTTTAAAGCCTAAATATATATGATAAGATATAAATGTAATGTATATGCGAAATTGGAAATGAATAAGACAATCGTTTGTTTTCCGTTACAAACGATTGCGCATTTTTTGAAACAAAAAATCAAAATTTGTAGAATGTGTAGCTGTAAAATTTTTCTTAAAAAATTTATGAGAAATATGACAAGTAAGCTATAATTTCTCTCTCGTCTATTTTCCTGGATTAAAAGTATAGATAACTTAAAGCACTAAACAACTACTTGCTTTTATCAACGCTTCAATACGGTTTCAAATAATCTATAAATACGTTTATATTCATCTGTCCAGCTGCTTGCTTCAACGAATCCATGATCTTCCATAGGATAGGGGGCTATTTCCCAATTATCCTTTCCTAATTCAATTAATCTTTGTGTCAATTCAATAGCATCCTGGAAATGTACATTTACATCCACCATACCATGACAAATCAATAAATGACCTTTCAGACCTTCTGCAAAATATAAGGGTGAACTTCTTCTATAAGCTAAGCTATCATTAAATGGCTCATTCAGGATATTTGAAGTATAGCCCTGATTATAGTTGGCCCAATTGGTAACCGGCCTTAATGCGGCTCCGGCTGCATATACATTGGGTTCAGTGAACAAAGCCATCAAACTGATAAAACCACCATAAGATCCGCCGTATACACCAATACGTTTCGGATCAACACCAAACGTTTTTACTAAATAATTTGCTGCATCCGTATTATCATCGAGGTCTTTGCCTCCCATATGACGATAAATACCGGTTCGCCAGTTGCGACCATAACCGGCGCTTGCCCTGTAATCAATATCAATTACATAATAGCCATTATCGGCAAGCAGGTTATGAAACATAAACTCATGATAGTAGTAACTCCACCATTTATGTGCATTTTGCAGGT
>JAFDXH010000222.1 GCA_018268075.1 Bacteroidota bacterium
TTATAGCTACGGTTGATCAACTTACCTTCAATAGCGATTTCTTTTCCTTTGTCTAAATATTTTTCAACGATCTCCGCAATTTTACCCCAGGCTACCAGGTTGTGCCATTGTGTTTCTGTTACCTTTTCGCCTTTAGCATTACGATAGCTTTCACTTGTGGCCATGCGAAATGTAGCCATCTTTCTTCCGCCATCAAATGTTTTTACTTCAGGTGTGTTACCCAGGTTACCGATCAGTTGAACTTTGTTTTTAAGTGCGTACATAAGTTTAAGATTTGTGTCGCAGCCGTAGCGTTGACGATTGTTGAATTTCGTTATTTCAATCAACCGGTGACGTCTTTGCCGATTGACACAACAAAGATGATAGCGGAGGTGAGCCTTAGCCGGAGATTAACCTTTTGCTTGGTAGTGTCTCAGTTTGAAATTTGATGCTTGAGCCGTTAAGCATAATTTTTATATCTTTATGGTTATGGCTAAAAAGAAAAAACTACCAGCAGATATAAATAAAAGAGCAAAGAGTATAGTAGACCTTGCAACTAATGAAGATGCAAAAACAGAGCAAGATGCTATAAGCGAAGCGGCAAGAGCATTAGGGCGTAAAGGTGGTTTAAAAGGTGGCGTTGCAAGGGCTGAATCTCTATCAGCTAAAAGACGAAAAGAAATAGCTACTAAAGCGGCACAAGCAAGATGGGGGAATAAAGAGGACTAAACAGGTTTTATAAATTCTTTGTTTAAATAGGGGTTGTATTTTTCAATTGGTCTTGGCAAAAAATAACCTTCAATCATTTCTGGTTTTATCACACTGATTTGTATATGTAGTTTTGATGTTATGGAGGTGCCATCATATACCGGTTTATCGGCACCGATATACCAGTTTACACCTGTCGCTAAATAATTGTCTTACAGTCTAAAAGAGGGCTTAAAAAGCGGTTTCAAGTCTCGAAATACTTGACATTGTTTTGGACGCTGAGTAGCTATCAAAACCGCCAAAAGGATGGAAAGAACTGATTCAAATTTGCTATTAGTTTACTTCGATGAATAACCCCATAGCTTACGCCTGAAACACGCATTTGAGTTACTAAGGTATAAATTATTTCTACAGATAACTCCTGAATTTTCCAAATAGAATTTGTGTCTAGCTGTGAAAAATTGTGATTAACTTTTTATATAGGGCTGAAACCCTTACTGGTAGCACATTTGCACTTTTTCATTACATATTCTCCACAAACTGTGATTAAGTAATTCTTTGGAATTCTAAATTCTCGTTCACCTTTGCTTATTCGACTAAAATAAAAATTCCTGATGCTGGTAACATCAGGAACAGTTCTTTGAAATATTTGTTTCGCTCCTAGAGAAGAGAGAAGGATTTCATAATTACGGCACAAAGATATTACTCACTCATGTCATTCTCCAAATCTCGGGAGTTTAAATTTTCCACAAACGCTTTTTCTTAAAATGTATTCTATTAATTACCAGTGTATTGAAAGCTGTGTAATGTGTATAATATACAATACAGATAGTAGACAGGAATAGACTATAGAATAAAAAACCGCCAGCAAAAGCCAGCGGTTTCATAATACTATGCGCCCGTGTCCGAATGGTAAGGTAGACCTCTCGCAAAGTATCTTATACCAGTTCGAATCTGGTCGGGCGCTCGCGGTCAGGTGGCTGAGTGGTCGAAAGCACTTTCTCTGCAAGGAATATTAACGTGAGTTAACATCGTGAGTTCGAATCTCACCCTGACCTCCGGCCTCCGGTTTTCACCGGAGGCTTTTTATTTATAAAACTATTATGCCAAATAACTTATTAATGGGAAGCATCTAACAACGATAGGATTCACAGGATATTTTGTGTCTGTGTTTGAGCGCAACACCGTGTCTGTTGCTTATATCCTATTTATATTTCTTATTTGTAAGCCTGTTAATTCCGGTAATTTTATGCTTAGGATGGAAAGTAGCATAAATGCTGTGCAGATGGTGGCGGCTCATAACAATGACGTATTTCTGAGTATAAAGACAACTCAAAGTACATAATAGTTTCGTTAAATGGAGAAAAATATTTTCTAGGTTTTTAGACGCCCAGCAATGGCAAAATTCATTATTTTTTTGGCGGCGGGGTTTTTAACAGGCCTTTCAAATGTTTATCAAATTGACTTTCCTCTTCTTTTTTTTCTACTGCTTCGGATGGAAGCCTGTTAGTGGTCTTCAGTTCGTCGACAAAGACATTAAAATCTGATATATAATTTTTGTCTTGCTCTACTCTAAATTTCGCATATTCTCCCTCTGCAAATGAGTCTGCAATTGCTTTGCTAATGCTACCGCTATTGTCAAGAATTTTATATTCATTAAACCTAAGAAATGCATCAAGCCTGTTTGACCAGTCTGTCATCGTCATTAATTTATGCTTTTCTACCAAGCCTTCGGCATAATCCAAATACATATTTACAAGCCTATTAAGTTCTTTTATTTCTTCTTCTCTTAAATAGTTTTTTGCAATAGTTGTATCTGATTTTTGAATTTTACCATCCCTTTTTGCATTTTTCCATGTCTTTAATCCCATATGGGGTAATGTCGCATCAGCCCTTGTTCTTATTATCTCGGCTGATGTTTTACCAGTTACTGCATACTCAAGCTTGTTTTGAACCTTTGCAAAAAACTTATGTGTGTCCGGATCAGTTTTATCATAGTCAACACTTGTGGCGTATAAATCGGTAACTTTTTCATAGAACATTCTTTCTGATGCCCTAATCTCCCGTATACGTTCAAGTAATTCTTTAAAATAATCTTTACCGAATAACCGGTTTCCCTGTTTTAACCTTTCATCATCTAAGACAAAACCCTTAATCAAATATTCTCTTAATATTTTTGTAGCCCAGATTCTAAACTTTGTCGCTTTATATGAATTAACCCGGTAGCCAACTGCTATAATGACATCCAAACTATAAATCGTTACAGGCTTGTCAGAATTTGCAATGTGCAAAATTTGCACATTGCTTTCCTGTATTAATTCACCGTCATCAAAAATATTCTTGATGTGTTTTGTTATTCCACTACGATCTATTCCGAAAATACCCGCCATGCCTGTTTGGGTTGCCCACACAGAATCTTTCCCTAATACTACCTGTACATGGGTAGCACCGTCTTCACCATGATAGAATATGAAATTAGTTTGCTCTACGTTTTCGTTCATTTTATTAAATCCTCATATTTTAATCTTTTGTTCGTAACACCGGCAAGGATCATATTAAACCTGCTGCCGGTATCAAATTTACGGCTATTGAACCGGAGAGTAAATTCATTCACGTATGCCTGTAAATGACGTTTACTGACTGCATGGTAAACGCCCTTAATTCCTCTTTTCAAATGACTCCAAAAATTCTCAATACCATTTGTCCAAACAACACCATTTACATAATGACCAGCGCTATGGTTAACTGAATAGTGCTCGAAATCTTTATCCAGATCATTGTAAACTACGAAGTCATCTGTCATTATAATGCTTCCGGGTTTTACATGCTCATACACTGCGGGTAAAAGGTTTTCCTTTGTCCTATCGGTTATTACTTTAGCTACAACATTACCGCCCCGCTGCCTGAACCCAACCACTGGAACTTTGGTACTGATTGTCTTCCCCTCTTCATTCTTTGTTTTCTTATCAGCGTGTTTATAACGGGACTGGCCACCGATTCCACACTCGTCAATCTCAACTATCTTCTCATCTCCTCCAACTTCTTTTTTGAAATTAGGATGGTCAAAAGCATAACGCAGGCGGTGCAACAGAAACCAAGCTGTCTTCTGTGTAACTGAAATATCTTTTGCCAATTGGTGGCTACTGATGCCCTTCTTATGTGAACTAAAAACATGCAATGCCAGAAACCATTTCTGTAGCGGGATTTTTGTGTTGTCAAAAATTGTCCCGGTACGCACGTTGAAATATTTGCCGGTGTTCTTGCATTTGTACTTGTTCCCGGCGCATTTGTAAACTTTAGAATCAGCGTCAAAAGGCGACACAACGTTACCGTCCCATTGCAATTTTTCCAAATGGTCGATGCAAGCCTGCTCGGTTGGGAAGGCTTTCAGAAGGTCGAAAATACTTTTGAATTCTGGTATCATATCCGCTGATTGTTCAGCTAAGATAAGAAGTATTTTACACTAATCCAAATTTTAGTGTAAAAATGTATATCAGTACCGGTTTATCTTCCTGGAAAGCGCACCGAACCGTATCATATTCTTTCAATCCTGCATCACTTCTTGATTGATGAATATGCCTGAAAACGGTACAATCTAATCTGTGGATATTGTCTTTGTTTACAGGCATTTTTTTATCCGCCTCTTTATGTATTTCTTCAATTTCTTTATGTGCGGCTTGCAAAATAGAAAGGGCTTCTAAATCCAATAAATTTAAACACACGCCTAAGTTTATTACTGCTCCAATTACAAAAGGTGTATTTATTTTCTTAGCATTTTTTTGTTCACCGCTGGCAGTCCTAACCGCATAATCTAATGCCATCAATGGGTTGAGTTCCCAAAAATAAATTCCCTTTCCAAGCCAGTCCCAAGGATTATTACTTGGTATCAGCTCAATATTCCCATTCAAAGCCCCAATTCCTGTTTCTTTATCACAACTATGGAAACCAATAACTTGAAATGGATTACTTAAAGACAGAAGTTATTTTGATTTTGAAGAGTGTTTTTTCTTGTCTTCCTCCACTTTTTCAACCCCAATAGATATTAGATAATTTTTTGCGGCTTCTTTAGATTCTACTGCTTTTTCCGTGGTCTTTTTTTGGGCGGCCAACTGTTCTTTGATAGCAATTTGAGTCATGACAAAAGAATTTTCTGGTTAAAAAAAACTTCATTAATTTCGATCCAGAAAAATGAGGTTTTTTAACCTTCAACATATTTTCAGCTACGCCGCCAAGCAATAGCCGAATTATAATAGAAGCCTAAAGATATTTATAGGAAGAGCGCCAACTCTTCCTATATTTTTTAATAGCCGAATATATAACTACATTCAGACTATTATTATTTTCGCATCAATCAATTTATTCCCAAAAAAGTCACACCAAAAAGCTGCTTATTCAGGAATAAATCATTGAAATTAACATCAGATAAGTACCTTTGTTTTACAAAATTACACTTTCTTCAATAATTCATTCACTTTTAAGGCAATCATTTTCAATCACTTATTAAATTTAAAACAGCAGAAACAAATAAACTGAACAAAATGCTTGACCGATCAAGCAAAGAGTATTATATTTACTCTATGAATACGCTTCCAATCGAAAAAAAGGTACAGATAATTACTCTTTTAGTTGAGGGTAATAGTTTGCGTTCTACTTCAAGAATTGCAGATGTATCTATAAATACGGTAACTAAATTATTGGTTGAGGTTGGTAAAGCATGCGAAACATTTCATTATGAAACTGTAAAAGATTTAAACAGTACTCGCATACAAGCTGATGAAATCTGGTCTTTTTGCTATTCTAAACAAAAGAATGTTACTCAGGATATGCGGATAGGCTCTGGCGATGTGTGGACATGGACTGCTATTGATGCAGATAGTAAGTTAATCGTTTCTTGGTTGGTGGGTGATAGAAGTGCAGATTCAGCAAACCAGTTTATGAATGACGTTGCAGGCAGATTGTCTAACAGGGTGCAATTAACGACTGACGGACATAAAGCATATTTATCTGCTGTTGCTGGTGCTTTTGGCAATGACATTGATTATGCTATGTTGCAAAAACAATACGGTAACGATTACGACGCTACAAAGGCAGAAAGAAAATATAGTCCTGCAAAATGTATTGGAGCGGATAAAATGAATATAACTGGTTGCCCTGATGAAAACCATATTTCAACTTCCTACGTAGAGAGACAAAATCTTACAATGAGAATGTCTATAAGAAGATTTACAAGATTAACTAATGCATTCAGCAAGAAGATAGAAAACCATTGCCATGCTATAGCATTGCATTTTGTTTATTACAACTTCGTTAAGCAGCATAAAACATTACGTGTAACTCCTGCAATGGCTGCTGGTATAACTAAAAGATTTATGAGTATTGAGGATATAGTTAGATTAGCACCAATTGAAGCGCCTAAAAAGAGAGGTGTATATAAAAAGAAACTTGTATCTTAATCAACTAAACCGACATTAAATGAAAGTTCTTTTAACTACGTTATTGCTAACAGTTCCACTTGTGTTTTATGCGCAAAAAATAACAAACAACATCAAAACTGTAAAGACGTTAAATGTATATGGTAATTCTAAGGTTATAATTGGTAAAATAGAAGTAAATCAAACCCTAAAGACCAAAGTGTATTTAATTAAATCCAATCAATCAAAAGATTCGACAGGCGTTTGGGTTAGCGAGTATTTTTTTGGCAATAATGAAGAAGTTCCATTATTCAATGCTAACGTTCTTTTGGAGTTTGATAAGCCAGTTTTATCCGAGCAAACGAGACCGGGAACATCTTTTAGTATTACATGGGGGCTGACAGAAGATAAGATGCAATATTATTTTAAAGCCGGTCAAATAAATAGACCATTTGAGGGGAATATAATTTTTAGCTTTCAAATAAGAAGTGCAGAAAAGATAACTCCTGTTATAAAAGGAGTTGCCGGTATATTATGAAGAATCAATGTTGATCTAACTTATCTACCCTGTCAATATAATTGACAAAAATCTTTGGTTGGTTTGTAGATGGGTCTCTTGTGATATTTTTGTCCTTTTCTAAATTATGCTGAAATTCCAAAAAACTATTTAGAGAATCAGATAAAACTTCAATTTTAGTATTCAATGAGTCTACACTTCCCTTGTATTTATTGTCAGATTGTTGGTTCGATAAATCTTTCCTTTTGTCCCTATTTATTTTGTCAATACCTAATAAAAAAAGTAATACAATTAAAACTAAAATAGTAATCCAGTATTTTTTTCTTTTCCTTATTTCCGGGATAAATATTAAACCAAGAAACAAAATTACAGCGCCTATAAATGAGTTCATGTAATCCTTTGTTGTATCCCAATCCATAGTGATGTATTTTACACAATATACTGGAAGGGGAAATGTTTTAATAAAATAGGTATCTTAAATATCAATTGTATTTCCGGGTTTCGCCCCGTGTGCTATGGCTAATACAATTGCAATAGCTGATTTACAAACAGTTCTTTCCCATCTTAAAGAGCAATTCCGATGCTCTATTGCGTCCTGAAAACAGTTCAAATACTTCGCTATTTGAGAGTTGTTTTTTAAAATTCTATCACTTTTTACCATCATTTCGAACGTCGTTGATTTCAAACTGAGACACTACCTTTTGCTTACCTTTATATCCGTGTGTAAACGGATAAATATTTTTATTCAATTGATAACCAGGAGTATTATATGTTATCTAAAAAAGAAGAAAAACGCTGCCTTGCCTGCGATAAGCCATTGAAAGGCCGGTCCGACAAAAAATTTTGCGACGACTATTGTCGCTCCGCGTATAATAATGAATTAAAGTCGGTCATTAATAACCAGATGAGGAATATTAATAACGCCCTTGGAAAAAACCGGCGCATACTGGAGGAATTGTTGCCAGAAAACGAGGAAACAGCAAAAACAACCAAAGAAAAATTAGTACAAAAAGGGTTTTTATTTAAA
>JAFDXH010000223.1 GCA_018268075.1 Bacteroidota bacterium
AATATGAACAGCCCGGTATACGGACTCGACAACTGGATATATATTGCCAATCAAGGCTCCGTAGCTACCACAACATATAAAGAGGAATTTGGCGATGAAGGCGATGAAATAATTTTTTATAGACAACCCAACACGCAAAAACTGCCTAAAAATGCTAATGGCCGCTCTGTAAGAGTGCAACTCAACCAGAAAAAAATGGAGATGCTATCAAGCGATTGCCAGTTCGGCCAAACCATCGATGAATGGGGCCGCCGGTTTGGTTGCAATAACTCAAACCAGGGTTACCAGGAAGTTATCGCCAACCGGTATTTCGACCGCAATCCTGATTTGTCAATTTCCAATGCAACACAGGATATGTCGGACCATCTTAATGCGGCCGAAGTATTCCCAACAACTACCAATCCCGACAGGCAAATACTTACCAATGTCGGTGTAATGACATCAGCTTGCGGATTAACTTCCTATTCAGGCAATAGCTTCCCATCTCCATACAATGAACGAGTGACTTTTATTGCTGAACCTGTCAGCAACCTTGTTCATGTTGATGTATTAAAGGATAACGGTGCAAGTTTTACCGCCAGCCGGATACTAGAGCATAAAGAATTTTTATCATCAACGGATGCATGGTCACGGCCGGTAAATATGTATGTAGGTCCCGACGGTGCATTGTATGTTTTAGATTATTACCGCAGGGTTATTGAATCGCCTGAATGGATGAGTGAAGAAGCGATCAATGCGGGAAACTTGTATGATGGTATTGACAAAGGAAGAATTTTCAGGATTACTCCCAAAGATGCAAAACCTGCTGACTGGACCAAAGGTCTTAATTTGGGGAATGAAAGTAATGAAGAGTTAGTGAAAACACTTGCTCATCCCAACGCATGGTGGCGGATGAATACACAACGCATATTGGTTGACCGTGCTGATATAAGTTCTGCGCCTGCTTTGATAGCAATGACAAAAGGCCCTTCTCCAATGGGCAGGCTTCATGCTTTATGGACACTTGAGGGCATCGGGCAACTGCAACCTCAACTTATTGAACAGGCATTGAAGGATAGTGTAGCAGGTATCAGGGAAAATGGTATTCAATTAGCTGAGCTTCATCTCAATTCTTCGCCATCACTTACCAACGCATTGCTCGCATTGCAAAATGATAAGAATGCGAAAGTGAGGTTTCAATTATTGCTGACACTTGGGTATGTCCACAGCCCGCAAGCCGCTGAAGTACGGAATAAATTATTGTTTTCGGATATCAATGATAAGTGGGTGCAAATAGCTGCACTGTCAGCTTCTTCCTCTCAGACCGCTTCATTATTAAAAGTTGTTCTTAACAGATTCCGAAGTGATGTACCGGCTTATACATCATTAGTTCAAAGACTAAGCGCCATGACGGGTATTGGAGGCAAAGAGGAGGATATACACCGGTTGTTAAATGAAGCTGTAAATGGAGATGTAAAACAAGCTGTTAAATACGCCGCCTTGCTCCAGGGTTTGGAGCAGGGATTAAAATCAAGGAAATCATTGCTGGCAATTTCATCCAATGATCAGCAGCTATTGGCACAGGCTTTTTTTCAGCATCCTTCAAAGGAGATGAGGGAAGCTGCCTTTCAATTACTCAAATGGAATGGCATTATTGATTCATCGCTGAAGCAGCATGCTGTTTTACAGGCGGCAGGTTTGATGAAAGATACAACTCAGCCGGCCGGGAGAAGAGCAGAGGCCATCCGGTTTCTTTCTTTTGGCGACATTGGTTCATATTCAGATGAATTAAAAAAGCTGATGAATACGAAAGAAGAATTTTCGGTTCAACTGGCGGCCATGCAGACACTCGGTTTAGTAAAAGGAACGGCAATTGGTGAATATATAATAGAACAATGGCCTGTGCTTTCCCCTTCTATCCGCGAAGCCGCTATCGGTATTTTCATGGCTGACTCATCAAGGATCGCTTTGTTGATTGACGCTCTTGAAACCAATAAGATCAATCCAGGTTATGTAAGCTTTTCCGGCAGTGTGCAGCTTATGCAAAATAGCGATGAAAACCTGCGTAACCGGGCCAGGACATTATTTACCAAAAGCCAGCGTGAAGCAGAGAGAATAAACAAGGAATATCAAAAGGCGCTTCAGCTAAATGGAGATACTGTAAAAGGGAATGAAGTATATGTACAAAATTGCGCCATCTGTCACCAGGTAAGAGGTAAGACAGGTGTGGCGTTTGGCCCCGATCTCGGCACGATACATAATTGGATCAAAGAAGATATTATGGCGGCCATCCTGGATCCCGGGCTGTCTATTTCCAGTGGCTTTGATACCTGGAGTGTTGAACTAAACAATGGTGAAACCGTGCAGGGTATTATTGCAAGCGAAACATCTGCCGCTATAACGTTAAGAAATAGTTTATCGGTTGACAGAACGATAAACCGGCAGGATGTCAAATCGTTGAAATCATTGAATGCTTCACTGATGCCAACAGGTTTCGAAAAGAAAATCAACCAGCAGCAAATGGCCGACCTGCTGGCATTTCTCAGAAAGCATTAATGTTGATTTATTAAACATTTAAAATTTCCAAAAATGCGAAAAATATTTTTATTGATTGTTAGCACAAACCTGATTTTTTCATGCAATGAAGAAGCAAAGCAGCCGTCAACTCCTTCGCAGGATACAATTCAGGCTATGACAGATACTAAAGCGACAGTCGAAAGCGACACCGTTAACAATCCGCGTCTTGTTAAAGCTGAAACGGATGGTTCCATTCTATTAACGGCGGAAAATGGTAAGGCGGTAGGGCCTGAAATTAAATACATGCCCGAATGGAGGGCATTTGGCTGGTTTACCGCCAACGATAAAGTAGAGTGGGAGGTAGAAACAGATAAGCCGAAAGAATATGAAGTGTATCTTGAATGGTCGGTTTCCGATGAGGAAGCCGGCAAAGAGTTCATCATCGAAACAAAAGACGGGCAATTAACCGGAATTGTAAAACCAAGCGGATCATGGGAGACCTATAAGAATGAAAAGATTGGCAAAATAAATTTATCGGAAGGGCTGCAGAAAATAGTATTCAAATCCAAAACAAAATTTGAGAAAGGAGGGCTGTTGGATCTTCGTCAAATCAAACTTGTTGCCGGCAAGTGACCGGCGTTTAATTATTTTCATAAACGATAAAAAATTATGAAAACCTCAAGAAAGGATTTTATACTCAATGCAGCGATGGTGACAGCAGGGCTTGCATATAGTTGTAGGACAACAGCAGGAATTGATGCTGCTAAACTAAAATCGTTTCATCCTTCAGCCGGCAATGAGCAGGGAAAGATTTGTGTTTTCTCCAAACATTTTCAGGAACTTGGTTATAATGAGTTGGCAGCTGTGGTTGCTGAAATGGGGTTTGACGGAATAGACCTTACCGTAAGACCCGAAGGGCATGTATTACCGGAAAATGTAGAAAGAGATTTGCCGCTTGCTGTTGAAGCAGCAAAGAAGTCCGGCCTCAAAATATACATGATCGCCACGGCTATTGTTGATGCAGACGACAAGTACACGGAACCTGTTTTAAAAACAGCTTCTTCTTTAGGGATCCGGCATTACCGCATGGGGCCCCGGCATTATGATGAAAAGAAAAGTGTTCCTCAAAATCTAACCGAAATCAAAGCAAGCCTTAAAAAACTGGGCAAATTAAACCGGAAATATAATATCCACGGTGAATGTCAAAACCACTATGGCGATGGATTTGGCTCCACTGTATGGGATATATGGGAAGTGCTGAAAGAAATGGATCCGGAATGGGTCGGTGTTCAATACGATGTATATCACGCTACGGTAGAAGGGGCGCATTCCTGGCCGCTCGGATTTCAATTGGTGAAGCCTTATATCGGCACAATGGATATCAAAGATTTTTATTGGAAAAAAAATGATAAGAGGTGGCAACCACAATCAGTTCCTTTAGGAGAAGGCATGGTTGATTATGAAAAATTCATTGCACTGCTGAAAGAAAACAAAATGAACGGGCCTTTTTCAATTCATAATGAATATTTGTCATTGACAGATGATTTGAGCGCAAAGTCCGGAAAAATAAAACAAGATCTTATAACTTTAAGAAAATGGTTGAGAGAAGCCGGATTATTAGTGTGAACCAAAATTGAATTATATAATTGTTTTCTTTATCAGGCCTTATCATAGTTTAAGCGGTATGCCTTAGGCTGGCAGTTCTTGAATTTTTTAAACTGCCGGTAAAAAAAAGGAATGCTTTCAAATCCTGAAGCATAACAAATCTCGCTGATTTGCTTATCCGTTTCACGGAGAAGCTTGCAGGCCTTGTCTATTCTGTAGCCATTCAAAAAGTCGAAAAATGATTTCTTCATGATCTTGCTGAAAAATCTTGAAAAGTATTCTTTGCTCATGTTTACCTGTGCAGCCACTTCTTCGAGTGTGATCTTTTGCCGATAATGTCTTTCAATATAGGTATATACAATGTGGATACGTTCGTTATGTCCAAGGTCGAGTTCGTTGGAAAATACAGGCTCACTTAAGAAACGATATTCGGCGCTATGAGACAGGTCCTGGAGTATTTTCAGCAACAACATTAATTTTTCAAAGGGTGGAAGTTCAAACAATTTCAAACAATCCTCTTTTATCTTTAATGCTACGGTACTGTCAAATTTCAAACCTTTATGTGACAGGCTCATTAGTTTCCGTATTCCGTCGAACTCATAGCTCTGCATCCATTCTTTATGAAAAAAAGCCTCTCTGAAATAAATAATAATGGCTCTTGCTGTTTCCTGGCCGGGTGAGTTGATCCAGCAGTGCGGTATATCCGGGCCTAATAGTACCAGGTCATCATCAGCATAATTTTCAATACTGTTTCCTACATACCTGACTCCTTTATTTGTCAGTATATAGGTTAGCTGATATTCGGGATGATAATGCCAGGCATATTTGAACTCTTTTTCATTCCCTAGGATCACCGCTTTAAATAAATTAGACTCGTCAGGTGGAACGGGCTTGTACTCCGGTTTCATAACACAATACTATTAATTCAGGATTACATTCATAGGCGGGGGTTAATGGAAATGACCAACTTCAAAGTTATCATAAATAGGCAAAGAAATTATCAAGATAGGGTAAAAAACAGGACAAAGGGCTTGTTAAATTCGAATGGAGTTTAAAAACATTCT
>JAFDXH010000224.1 GCA_018268075.1 Bacteroidota bacterium
GCAAAATCATTGACGTTCGCAAGGAAAGCGAATATGCAGCCGAACACATTGAAGAAGCATACAGCAAACCATTGGCATATATCAACGATTGGGTTAAAGACATCAATCCGCAGGAACATTTTTACTTGCATTGTGCAGGTGGCTACCGCAGTATGATTGCAGCGAGTATTTTACAGGCAAGAGGTTACAGAAACTTTACAGAAGTAGAAGGCGGTTTCAATGCCATTGCAAAAACCAATGTTCCTAAAACCAATTTTGTATGTCAAAGCAAAGTGTTAAACTAATTTTCATCATAATAACAGGAATAGCAATGTTTGGAATTTTTAAAAATCTTTTTGCACCAACAGACAACAGCGAATTGAAAGAAGCCGTAAAAAATGGTGCGTTTTTAGTGGACGTTCGCACACCTGCCGAATTTTCGGCAGGTAGCGTAAAAGGTGCGGTAAACATTCCGTTGGACAAAGTGCAAAGCCATTTATCCAAATTCAAAAACAAGAAAAGCATCGTTGTTTTTTGCAGAAGTGGCAGCCGTAGCGGACAGGCAAAAAGCATTTTGGAACAAAACGGCTTTCAAAATGTAATTAATGGCGGAACGTGGGGAAATGTAAAACAAGTTGCAAATGATTAAAGAAGAAAAAGATATACAATGTTGTGTTACGCAATGCGAAAATCCACTTGACCAAAACTATTGGGATGAACGTTGGCAGAAAAATGAAACGGGTTGGAACATCGGAGAAGCTTCGCCTGCCATTACGGAGTATATGAAACAATATCCGAATAAAAATGCCAATATTCTTATTCCGGGTTGTGGCAATGCTTACGAAGCGGAATTTTTGGTTGAAAACGGTTTTACAAACATTACATTGATTGACATTGCACCGAAAGCCGTTGAAACATTGAAAGAAAAGTTTGCCGATAAACCGCAAGTAAAGGTTTTGTGCGAAGATTTTTTTCAGCACAAAGGCAATTACGATTTGATTATTGAACAAACATTTTTTTGTGCCATTCCGCCTTTTCGTAGAAAAGAATACGTAGAAAAAACGGCTTCGTTGCTCAACGAAAATGGTAAAATAATCGGTGTGTTGTTTGACAAACAATTTGACCAACCATTTCCACCATTTGGCGGTTGCCCTTGCGAATACAAACCAATTTTTGAGCCGCATTTTACCATTAAAGCAATGGACGAATGTTACAACAGTATTCCACCAAGAGCTAAATCGGAAGTATTTATTAACCTGATAAAAAAATAGAAACGATGAAAAAGAATATGGGAACAACAGACAAAGCAATTCGCATACTCATTGCGGTTGTAATTGGTGTTTTGTATTTCACAAATACCATTTCGGGAACATTGGCAATCGTGTTAGGCATTTTAGCAATCGTCTTTTTGCTTACATCATTCATCAGTTTTTGCCCTTTGTATCTGCCTTTCGGAATTAACACTTTTAAAAAGAAAAAGTAAAATGACACTCAACATAGAAGTAGAAAATATAAAATGCGGTGGTTGTATGAACAGCATTAAAACCGCTTTGCTAAAAATTGACGGTGTGCAAAATGTAAGCATTGACAAAGACACCGAAACAGTAACTATTGACGGCACAACAGACAAAAATATTTTAGTGCAGGAACTTTCAAAATTAGGTTATCCCGAAAAAGGAAACAACAACCTGATGAAAAAAGCAAAATCGTATGTGAGTTGTGCAATCGGAAAAATGAATTAACAATGAAAAACTATTTAAAAACTTGGGACTTTATGCGAGTGCTGCGATTAGCGTTAGGCATTTTCATCATTGTGCAAGGCGTTGTTGCAAGAGATTGGCTTTTTATTGGAGCAGGTGTTTTGTTTTCACTAATGCCAATTCTGAATATCGGTTGTTGCGGTGCTTCGGGTTGTAATACGCCTGTTCGCAAAAACACCGGAAATGTAGAAGATGTAAGCTATGAAGAAATTCGCTAAGAAACATTTGCTCACCATCATTGGCGTATTTGTTGGAGCAATAGCAGGATATTTTTATTGACAACAAGTAGGTTGCAGTTCGGGAAGTTGTACAATCACTTCAAACCCGACTAACAGCACTATTTACGGCTCAATTATGGGCGGACTTTTATTCTCAATGTTTCAAAAAGACAACAAAAAAACAGTATGACATTTCAGGAAATAATAAATCAGGACAAACCTGTATTGGTGGATTTTTTTGCCACTTGGTGCAGTCCATGCAAAATGATGTCGCCCATTTTAGACGATGTAAAAAATCGTGTAGGCGAAAACGCAAGCATCATCAAAATTGATGTGGACAAAAATCCGCAAGCAGCAGCAGCTTATCAGGTGCGTGGTGTGCCAACACTTATTTTGTTCAAAAACGGTAAACCGCTTTGGCGGCAATCGGGTGTTGTTCCTGCAAACGAATTGGAAAAATTGATTAACGAAAACAAGTAAAATAAAAATGATAGAATTTATAAAACAGCCTTGGGCTTGGTATGTGGCGGGACCGTTAATCGGCTTAACTGTTCCTGCACTTTTGATTATTGGCAACAAATCATTCGGCATCAGTTCATCATTACGACACGTTTGTGCTTCGTGTATGCCTGCCAACATTCCATTCTTTAAATACGATTGGAAAAAAGAAGTGTGGAATTTGTTTTTTGTGTTCGGCATTTTTTTAGGCGGAGCAATAGCCATTAACCTGTTGTCAAATCCTAATCCAATTGAAGTTAATCCAAAATTAGCGGCAGAGTTAGCAGGTTACGGCATTACAAATTTCAACAACCTTGTTCCCGAAGACATCATAAATTGGCAATCGTTGTTTACGCTGAAAGGATTTTTACTAATGGTTGTCGGTGGTTTTCTAGTGGGTTTCGGTACACGCTACGCAGGTGGCTGCACAAGCGGACACGCTATTATGGGATTGTCCAACTTACAACTTCCATCATTGATTGCGACCATTAGTTTTATGATTGGCGGTTTCATTATGGCTAATCTCATTTTACCTTTTATTCTTTCACTTTAACCAAAACAGAAATGCAACAAAATACAGACATAGAAAAAGATTTACAACTTCGTGAATTAGACGCAATGTGCGTAAACAAAAGCCATTTACAGCACAAGTGGTATCACAATTTGAAATACTTAGTTGTCGGCATTTTATTCGGCATCGTGTTCGTAAAAGCCGAAGTAGTAAGTTGGTTTCGCATACAGGAAATGTTTCGTTTGCAGTCGTTTCATATGTATGGAATCATCGGGAGTGCTGTTGTTGTCGGTATGATTTCCGTTTTCTTGATTAAGAAATTCAACATCAAAACCATTTATGGCGAACCGATTAAAATTTCACCCAAAACATTCAACAAAGGACAAATCTATGGCGGTTTAATTTTTGGTTTCGGCTGGGCAATTACGGGAGCCTGTCCCGGACCTTTATTTGCACAAATCGGAACAGGTGCAACCGTTATCGGAATTACTCTTTTGAGTGCCGTTGCAGGCACTTGGGTTTATGGATATTTAAGAGAAAAACTTCCTCACTAAAAAACATTTATGGATTGGTTTAAAAAATTGCTGACAGCAGCAATATGGATTTCCATTGCCCAAACTTCACAGGCACAACAACATTACAATGTTTGGTTTAGTGGTACTTTGAGCGTTCCTGTTGGCAAGAAATTCAAAATAGATAACGAGTTTCAGCACAGGCGACAAAACGGATTTGACAATGTAAATTTATTCAACAAAAATTTGATGTTCACTTTCAGAAATTGGGTGCATTATCAGCATAATGAAGATGTAAAATTTTCACTTTCGCCATTTGCTTATTTTTCCAATTACAAAATCATTCAGAAACAAGCAGACGAAAACGCAACACCAAACAGCGAAATCCGTTTTTCGGTAGCCGTTGAATTACAACACAGCATCGTAAAAAAGTTTTATGTAGTGGACAGAACAGCGATTGAATACCGAATGTTTGACAACAAGCAATCGGACATTACACGGCTAAGAAACCGCTTTGGCTTTCGTTACGACTTTACCGACAAAATAAAATTATCCCTTTTTGACGAATTGCTTTTTAACCTTTCAGGCACAACGCAACATCATTTCTTTGACCACGACAGACTTGGACTAAACCTTGAATACAAAATTTTACCTTATCTGAAATTTGACATTGGTTACATTCACATTACCCGACTACCTGTAACAAGCACAACCAAACTACACGAAAACAACATCTTTCTAAACTTGACTTATCAGTTACACAAACGGACAAAGACAAATAAAGTCCACGCAATTGGGTAGCACATTTGCATTTTCGCAACCGCACAAGCCAAATAAAAAATGCAAAAGAGCTACCCAGCCAACGCACCAACGACACCCGACAGACAAACAACGGACGAAAGAAGGGCAGCCGATAACAAGGGTTTGGCGTAATGGCGGGTGAAGTGCTTCGTATGAAACTTTTTGCTAAATTTGAACTTTGGCGCTTCGTATCAACAGTAGTGCTGTAGATCCGCCACTACGCCAAGCCCCGAACCGTTATCGGCAAGGCTATGACGACACTGCAAACAAACAGCAACAGACTAAAATGAGAAACTTAAGAATAGCTTAAATGGCAAAAAGTAAACCGAAAATTGAGCAGTATCACTTACATAAAGACCAGCCTGAAAAACTGCAATTTGAAATCCATTCTTTAAGCGACTATTTAACAAAAAACATAGGGCATACAGATAAGCCACACATTCATAGTTTCTATCAAATTATATGGTTTACCAAAGGTAATGGCAAGCACTTTGTTGACTTTAATGAATTTGAAGCGTCAACAAACAAAATATTTTTTATCTCAAAAAATCAAATTCATTATTTTGACAACTATTCAAGTTATGAAGGTGTAATTATTCATTTCAACGAAAGTTTTCTTATGGATAATGAAAGTGATATTGACATTTTTTTAAAGTACAACATTTTCAACGACTTTGAAAGTGAACCTGTATTTACAATTCCTACGGTTGCCATAGAAAACTTTTCACTTTTAGTATCGAATCTTAAAAACGAAATTGAAAACCCAAATAATTTTGCTCACAAGGATTTTCTAAAACATTATCTAAAATTATTTTTAATTTCAATACAACGACTCGGAAAAAGAAGTAATTGTAAAAATCCTTCAATAAACAATCAACAGAACATTACACTTTTAAAATTCAAAAAATCGCTTGAACTAAATTTCAAGAGTATTCATTCGGTTAAAGAGTATGCTAACATTCTAAATATTTCTTCAAAAACACTTACAAATCACACAAAAGAAACTGCTCTAAAAACGCCATTGGAACTCATAAATGATAGAATAATCCTTGAAGCGAAACGACTACTTTCCCATTCAAATTTTAATATTAATGAAATTGGTTTTCAATTAGGATTTGAAGACCCATCATATTTTGTGAAGTTTTTTAAAAAGCAAACAAAAAAGTCGCCAAGCGACTTTAGAAAGGCAGTTTCCTAAATTTACCATTCAATTTCCTATTTGTCCATTTTAGGTTATGTGTTGACATTGCACTTTTGCACTGTCAATAATGACATAACAATTTAAATAAAATATAAAAATGACAAAGTTCAAAAGAAATCTCATTGTTTGCCTTACTGTAATTGCAACTGCTTTTACTTCGGCAACATTCGCACAAAAAGCCAATAAGCAAGTTGCAGGTGCTTATTTAGAAATTACACTAAAAATAAATGATGCTGACAGACCAAGTGCTGTTGGCGTTTATTTAAAGTACAAACAACCATTTCTGAAACAAATAAATGGAGCAGTTTCAAAAGAATTGTTAGTAAGAACAGACGATGTACAGGTGCTTCACGGATTTAAAACACAAGCTGATGCAGAAGCCTATCTAAAATCAGACTTGTTTAACAATGATGTGGTTACTGCATTGAAACCTTATCTACAAGCTTCACCAGATGTAAGAATTTATCAAGTATTCACCAACAAAAAGTAATAAAATGACAAAAGCATATTTAGAAATCAATTTGAACATCGCAGTTGAAAACAGAGCAACAGCAGGCGGAATTTATTCAAAATACAAACAACCTTTTTTAGACACAATTAAAGGTGCATGTTCCAAAGAACTATTAATTAGAGACGAAGATGTGCAAGTTTTACACGGCTTTGACACAGTTGAAAATGCAAACGCTTATTTGAAAAGTGAATTATTTAACAATGATGTGGTAAAAGAACTAGCACCGCTTTTAGGTGGAAATCCTGATATTAAGATATATTCTGTTGCTTAAAATAATTGAGCAAAAAGAAAAAAGGTTGTTGAATTTAATTTTGACAACCTTTTTATCATTAAATTTGGTTTGAAAATAAAGACAAAGAAACGGCTGAAAAAGCCCAGCCGATAACAGCGGTTTGGCAAAATGGCGGGTTCAGTGCTTAATTCAACGGCAGTTCTTCGATTGAACTTTTGTGCAAAACTGAACATTTGTGCTTCGATTTCCGCCACTTCGCCAAGCCGCAAAACGTTGGCAGAAATTTTGACAATATCCGATGAACAGAATAATCCTATTTTTTTCCATCTTTATAACTGCACAGTGTTACGGCCAGAAAGTCTTTATTAACCCAGGTGTTGACACTACAGACCCGGAAATAGTCAAGGCTATTGCTATTTGGACAGACTACCTTAACTCAAAGCCGACACCGGAAAATATGCAAACAAGTTCATTATGGGATGAGTCCGAAAAGAAAAAATATCCGGTTGTTGACCAACTATATAATTCTTTAGGAGACACACCACCTTACGAGATTGGAAGGCCTACAATAATCTATGTAAAGCCAGATTCTCAATTTATGCACATAAAAACTCTTTTTTCTTACAATGATTCATTAGAAAATACTATTGTATGGAGCATCACAAGTATATATGTCAAGAAAGAAAACGGAGTTTATAAATTATATAATGCGCTTTCAAAAAATACAAATAACTGGTTGATAAAAAAAATTGAAAGCGTGACTTTTCATTATCCGCAAACATATAGGTTTAACAGCGTGAAGGCAACTCAATTAATTCAATCAATCAACAATCTCACAAGAGAGTGGCGTTTAAAAAAAATACCGATAAATTATTACATTGGTGAGACTTATGAACAGCTACAACATGTTCGGGGACTGGATTATGCGGCGGGAATGGGTAACCAGATAAAACCAAGCGGAATTTCTGACCAACAAAATAAATTAGTTTTTTGCGGTGGACTGGGTGAAAACTACTTCCATGAAGTGGTGCATTTGTATCTGAATCCATTATATCCCAACTCGCCTCTTAAAGAAGGTGTTGCAGTTTTTTATGGAGGCTCTATGGGACATACTTTGAAATGGCACCTAAAAAGATTAAACAATTATTTAGAAAACCATCCTGAAATTAATCTCAACAAATTTGAAGACTTTTATTTCATGGACAACTTTACAAATCCAAACAGTACCATTAAAGGTCTTTTATGTTTTTTAGCTTACAAGAAAGATGGTCTTCAAGGATTGAAAAAAATACTATCGTTCCAGAGTTTGGATTCAGCTATAGAGAGAGAGTTTGGAATCAAGAAAGACGATTTCAACTCTTTTCTTAGACAACAGATTAATTTAAATAAGGACTAACTTCTGCCAACATTCGCATTTATGCAAGCCTGGCTGATGTGCTAACAATGAGCAGTGGTGCATCTTTCAGCAGTAGTCCCGGCTGAAAAAACTCTATTGAGCGATAGTAATAACAATGAACTTTTAGTTATAAATTTGGCAACGGTTCCGGGCAGAAGGAATTCTAATTCCAGTCCTGCATAAATGCGTAGCCGTTGTGCGTCATGCTAAACCGACAGTACTCATGAATAAAATAAATTGACATAACAAACAGATGCTTTTTAACACTATAAACTTTGCGATATTTTTACCAATAGTATTTTTACTTTATTGGTTTGGAACAAACAAAAATCTGAAATTTCAAAATGCCTTACTACTTGTAGCGAGTTATTTTTTTTATGCTTGTTGGGATTGGCGTTTTATGTTTCTATTAATGTTTTCCACTTTGTTGGATTACTTTACTGGTTTAAAAATGCAGGATGCTGACAACCAAAAGAGAAAAAAGTTTTGGTTTTGGTTAAGCATAATTGTAAATCTTGGTTTTCTTGGTGTATTTAAGTATTACAATTTCTTTGCTGAGTCTTTTACCGAAGCAGTTTCACGTATTGGCTGGCAAGTTAGTCCACTAATGATAAAAGTAATTTTACCTGTTGGTATCTCGTTTTATACTTTTCACGGACTTTCGTATGTAATAGACATTTACAAAGACCGAATTAAGGCAGAAAGAAGCTTTGTAGATTATGCCGTTTTTGTAAGCTTCTTCCCATTATTGGTTGCTGGACCAATAGAAAGAGCAACACACTTATTACCGCAAATAAAAAAAGAGAAAACTTTTGACTACGCAAAAGCAGTTGACGGTTTACGACAAATTCTTTGGGGACTTTTCAAAAAAATTGTGATAGCTGACAACTGTGCGGAACTTGCCAATCAGATTTTTAACAATTCTGTAGACTATTCTGGAAGCACACTTGTTTTAGGTGCTATATTTTTTACATTTCAGATTTATGGCGATTTTTCAGGTTATTCAGACATAGCATTAGGCACTGCAAGACTTTTTGGTATAGAGTTATTACGCAATTTTGCATTCCCTTATTTTTCAAGAGACATTGCCGAGTTTTGGAGACGTTGGCACATTTCGCTTTCATCATGGTTTAAAGATTATTTATACATTCCGCTTGGAGGTAGTAAAGGTGGAAATTGGATGCGTATCCGCAATACATTCATCATTTTTATTGTGAGTGGATTTTGGCACGGAGCAAATTGGACTTTTATTGCTTGGGGATTTTTGAATGCCTTGTTTATTATGCCGAGTATCATTATGCAAACCAATCGTAACAATTTGGAAATTGTTGCCAAAGAGAAATTTCTACCAACATTCAAAGAACTGTTGCAAATGACAATAACTTTTGGATTAGCGGTGTTTGCTTGGATATTTTTCAGGGCAGAAAATATAGGACACGCTTTACAATATGTTTCGGGTATTTTTAAACATCCAGGTTCATTTCTATTGTTGGGCATTTATTGGAAATACAAAACAATCATTACACTTATTTCAATATTTATGCTAATCGAATGGTTTGGTAGAGAACAACAGTATGCCATTGCAAGTTTGGGATTGAAATGGAAAAAACCATTGAGATATGCTATGTATTATGCAATTATTATTGCGATATTTTACTTTGCCACAGGAAAAGAGCAACAATTCATTTATTTTCAATTTTAGCAAAAATTATGAATCAATTTATAAAGAAAACATTATTATTTATTTTTATTCCCGTAATTATTACTCTACTGGGTTTAGTAAGTTTCAATTATTTAATAGGGAAAAAATATACAGTTAAATCTAATATATCGACTGTTTTTATTGGAGATTCACATATTAAATTAGCAATAAATGATAGTGTTATTCCAAATAGTAAAAATATCGCCTGTACATCAGAATCTTTTTATTTTTCGTATTATAAATTGAAATTATTATTAGAAAACAATAATTCAATCAAGAATGTATATTTAGGAGTCAGCTTTCATAGTTTATCAAATTATTATGATAAATTCATTAATGGTGATTATTCATCTTCAATATCACCCAAATATTTTTTCAAATTAACACCAATAGAACAAGCAAGATTGATTTATTGGAATAAACAGAACTTTTGCTCTTTCATGAAAGAAGTAATAAAAAGTGGAATACTTCAAATTTATAACAAAAATTACGCCCACTTAAGTGAAGGTTATTCAAATCAATTTATAGAAACTATGGCAGTTGATTCTTCAATGGATAAAAGGTTGCTATTCCAATATTATGATAATGACAAATTAAATTCATTTTCAGAAATAAACATTAATTACTTAAATAAAATTATCGCCCTCTGTAAAAAGACAAATGTTCATTTAATTATTGTAAATACACCATTACATTCTTATTATTACAAAAAAATTCCAAAAGAATACAAAGAGAAGCTAACTGAAATAATAAAAATAAATCAGTTAGATTATGTTGATTTATCTAATTTAGAACTTAGTGATAATTGTTTTATTCCTGATGGAGATCATTTATCATCTTTAGGAGCAGAAAAAATATCAGTTAAAATAAAAGAAATAGAACACGAACGCACAACATCGGTTTGGCAAAAGCAGGGCAGACGGAAGTAATTGAACATTTGTACTCCTATCAACATTTGTGCTTAATTTCGGCTGACGGTTTTCAAAGCCCTGCCTTCGCCAAGCCGTAAACCGTTGTGTGTAATGCAATTTGACATCCTCATCCTTTCAAAATTCCGGCAGAATAGTTTGGAGCATATTACCTAAATAGGTAACTTTGTTCCGTGGACGATTTTAAAGGAAAAATACGCAGCTTAAAAGTTTACGGCGACGATTTTTGGGAGTTTTTCAATAAACAAACCCAAAAAGTTCAATCTCGTATCTTATGGACAATTCGTTTAGTACGAGACATTCGGTTTGTGCCAGAAACTTATTTGAAACACATGGAAGGCACGGACGGACTGTATGAAATAAGAGTAAGTTCGGGTAACAACATTTTTAGAATATTTTGCTTTTTTGACGAAGGACAATTAGTTATTCTGTTGAATGGTTTTCAAAAGAAAACACAGAAAACTCCCAAGCCGGAAATTGAAAGAGCTAAAAAATTAAAAACAAAATATTATGAAGACAAGCAAAAATAAATTGGTAGACCTTGAGGTGTTTATAGACAAAAAATATGGTAAAAGAGGCTCTAAAAAAAGAGAGACTTTTGAAGAGGGTTACGAAACCTTTAAGTTAGGTGTTATGCTTCAAGAAATGCGGCACCAGCACAACATGACACAGGAACAACTTGCTGAAAAGTGTGGCACGACAAAAAATTACATTTCAAGGATTGAAAATGATGCAAGCGACATAAGACTTTCAACACTTATGAGAATTGTACGAGATGGATTTGGGCAACATTTAAAACTCTCTGTTGGAGCATGACATAGATGCACTACACACAACAGGCGGTTTGGCAATATGGCGGGGCGACGAATATATTCTCAGCTTTTTGTTCGCTACTCGGCTTCAGTTCCAGCCGACGAATAACACCAAGCAGTAGAATAAACAATGAACTTTTAGTTATA
>JAFDXH010000225.1 GCA_018268075.1 Bacteroidota bacterium
CTGACATTGTTAAAGACCCGGAGACCTGACAAACAGCGTTGCTGGCAAAATATGTGTTGATATCAGACTCATCCATTGGTGCCATATCTGGATTGGAAGTGGTATAGCCGCCGCCCTTCCATTCAGTCAACTTAGACTGCATCATATCAAAATGAGCCCTGATGCCATTTATATAAGCTGTGTATGCATTACCTGCATCTCCTGCTCTCATGTACACTTCAGCTTTAATAAAGCACATTTCATGATAAGTCAACATCTCCTGATCGGAAATAGGACGAATCTGGAAGGAACCTGTAGAACCTACAACGCCGGCTGCATAAGCATCAACAGAAGGATACCAACTGACATCTGTTGCAGGCTGGTCATCAATACCTGAAGTTGCAAGAGCACTACTACGCAAATTTACATAGACAGTATCCCCGGCAAGCACATAATTACTGCTATTAATAAAAATAGAACCCTTGGGGTATGTTACTGTTACAATTTTTCCGTCAACTGTGTGTGTGCGTCCTGCTGCTACCTGGGCTGCAATAAATTCCGTACGATCTGTTGGATCCTCAATCTTATAACTTATAGAGGTGTTTTTTGAGGCATAGCTTGCATTTGCAATAGATGTTCCGCCCCCTCCTTTTATCAGACGGGTTGCAGATCCGTAAGAATCTACACCTATTGAACGATTCCAAGAGTAGGAAGTGATCTTACCGTTAGCATCTAATTTCACATTAGACATAGATGCGGGAACAATCTTTGTCATCCTTGGATCTGTGACCCCTGATCCACGAAGATTCGTTAACAGATCATAGTAGTATTTAGCAATTCGCTGGTTACTTCCATAAGCCGCATAATTAAAATTGCCATTGGTTACTACTGGATCGCCTAATAAAAAATCGGTTACAGTACTGTTGTTAAAGCATGGTACTACAGTATTGTCAGTATTAGATTGCGGACCTTTTGACAAACAATACAGAATAGAATCTGCGTTGTATAAATCTGATTTTTTTGACAGTTTAAGCATGTAACGGGCTTTCAATCCCCAGCATAATTTTATCCATTTACTGACATCGCCGTTATTTACATAATCGCCGAGGGAAAGCGAAGGCGTCCCGGCTTTCTGTGTTTGACCGAAGAGGTAGATGGCTTCATTTAATTTGTCCATACACCCATTGAAAATGGTCTTACCATCATCGGGTTTAGGGCTTGGATTTCCTGTAGCAGCTTCGGTATAAGGCATCTCGCCATATAGATCAAGCATTTGCATAAAACCCAATGCGTGAAATACATCAGCTGCAGCCATATAGTGGTAAGCCCCTTGTTTTTGAGCAGTATTATACATATCAATTACATTGGAAGATACTGCTACAAACCACGTCTGATAGGGTGTTGTAGAGTTTCCAGAAGAGCATTGCCATGTTGTACTAAAGGTATTTTGTGTAGCTGCTCTGCTATAATAAATCCCTGCCTGGCACGCAGCACGAAAATTTGCAACTCCTGATGAGTACATATAAAAGTGCTCAATCCAGGGTAATCTGTTTTGGATAAGTACACTCTGATTGTTGGGATTGTCCGGGTCAGTATTCACATCCAGCCATTTTTTACAAGAAGTAGAACCTGCCACCAGTACACTTCCCAGAATTATATAGATCAACTTTTTCATAATTATTTTTTTCATTGATTAAAATGTAATATTTACTCCGAATGTGAAACTGGCTACCGCAGGCACACCGAGGTAATCAATACCAGTAGAGCCTGAACCTCCAGTTCCGCCTGCTGCACTAACTTCGGGATCCATCCCTTTGTAATTTGTCCAGGTAAATAAATTGGTGCCTACTGCTGTTGCTCTGAGTCCTTTAATAACTTTTTGACCCTTTAATACTTCAGAAAAGTCGTACGATAAGGATAAAGAGCGCAACTTCACCCAGTTTACAGAAGTAATAAAATTATAAGAATTAGATGCGTAATTTGACCAGTAGCGTTGGATCATATTTACACCTGCATATGTAGTATTTCCAATTGTATAGGATTGGTTTGCCTCGTAGGTTTGTGTAAAATTTTCACCAGTTACGCTGTTGACTCCGGTAACAGTTACAGATTGCCTGTCATTTAGCAAAGTTTTTTTGCTTAATCCGTTTACGACCAATGCATATTCTGTACCGTTAAACACATCTCCGCCTTTACGTATATCGAGAAGGAATGATAAAGAAAGCTGCTTGTACCGGAAGGTATTGCTGATCCCGCCTATAAAATCAGGTTCGCGGTTACCTACGACCGGATTAGTAGTTTTTAATTTATACAAGCCGGTTGTTGGGTCAACCTGGTAGCGTCCGTCCGGGATTTCATTCCCTTTTGAATCCAACTCACGGAAGTAAGGCTGGCCGGTTAACCCAAGAAAATATCCGCCATTAGGAATAGATGCTGCTTTTACCGTTCCGAACTGGGCATCTGTAGGATAAAAATATGCTACCCCCGGAAGAAATTCTCCTAATCTGCCCTTGTTATAGGAGAAATTAAGCGTGATATCCCATCCGAAATTCTTTTGAACTATCGCCTTACCAGAAAGCATTATTTCCATACCCTTGTTTATTACTGACCCGGTATTAAGAGAGCTAAAAATAAAGCCTCCGGATTGGGCTAAACGAGGTTGGGCAATCTGGTTCTTTGTCTGGCTATGATAATAAGTATAGTCTAAGCCAATGCGGCCTTTCAGGAATTTGAACTCACCACCAATTTCCCACGAATTCTGAATTTCTGGCATTAAAATGGGATTCCCGGCTGACCACTGATTACCCACCAAAACAAAATTGCCGATAGTATATGGAGGCCATACATAAGTATTGGTAGCATATGGATTGGCATCTTTACCTACTTGTGCCCAGCTAGCTCTAAACTTTCCGAAAGAAAGAATATCATTTTGAGGCAACAGTTCCGTAAAGACAAGAGACCCGCTAAGCGAAGGATAAAAATAAGATCTGTTCTCTAAGGGTAATGTAGATGACCAGTCATTACGCCCGGTTGCAGTTAGAAATGCAATGTTTTTGTAGGATATACCAACCTCTCCATAAGCGCCAACTAGTCGTTTATTACCTGTGGCATCAGTAAAGAACTTATTTTCGGTACCAATATTATTAAAGCTGATCGTACCAGCTGTAACAAAGTTGTAGCCCCAATGATTTTGACTGCTCGATCTTGTATTTTCCGAAGTAGTACCCAGCATCAGGTGCGTATC
>JAFDXH010000226.1 GCA_018268075.1 Bacteroidota bacterium
GAAGGAATAGATAAAAAGATACAACCTAATCTTTATGGCTATCGTACTTATTTAGATCATTACCACGACAATGGCCAGCAAATGTTTAAGATTGGTGTAGTAGTTCCCAAAAATGGTGAGTGGCCATTTAAGCCCGTATTGGTAAAAGATGCGGTGGCATACATCAATCAGCAATTGGCAGCATACCCGGGCATTTTGCAAAAAAATCCTTACGCTGCAGAGCCTGTAAAAAAAGCATTGGAAAGATTAAAGCTCTATTACAATGAGGTGGCAAAATTAGAAGGGCACTCTAATTTTGACAATGCGATGAATGATGGAAATGACCATTACCTGCTCAATCCGGAAGCAATCATAAATGGAAAACCAATTAGTAAAACATTTCCTGAGTACAGCATACTTGTTTCCACTACACAGCAAACTATCGCCGATACCAAAAAGGATAGCCCGCTTTGGATGTACTTTAATTTAACGCCAACGAATGTAACCTTACAGGGCAACCCTGCAAATTTTGATACAAAGTTTGGCACAGAAATACCGCACATGGTATATTCGCTGCTACACAATTTCAATTTTGATTATGTGTCAAAATGGTTGGCGCAACCTGATGCAATGAAATCCGATTCCTACAAACCTTTGAATCTACCTGCTCAATCTACAGCAAATAATATAGTAACGACTGTAAATACATCCGCAAACGCTGTAGCAAAAAATAAAGATCCGTTTACCATATTGTATGAAGATTTTGACGGCTACGAAACAGGAACTTTCTCTGCAGCAGGCTGGCATACTTATGGTCATAATGGGCATAGTTTTGAGAATGCAACATTGAGTTCTATCATCGGGCAATCAGGTAAATGGATAAATGTTCCTAATGCATATACTTTCTATCCTGATTTTACTAAACCGCTGCCGGCCAGTTTTACTGTAAATTATGATGTGTTTTTTGACAGTAAAATTTCCAACAAAAGATCAGCAATATATTTCAGGTTAGATACTTATGACCCCAATCCCAAAAAAAGTAATCCAATTGATTTGCACGATATGAACCGCAATGGTTTTCAATTTGAAATTGCACCAAGTGGTGAAACAGAAGTAAGCAAACGGTTTATGGAGATGAAGTATAATGAAACCCTTACCGATACAAGATTAACCAATATAAAAACCAATGAACCTACTCATATCAGTATTGCTGTAAATGGCGCAGCAGTATCAGTAACCGTAAATGGCAAAGAAGTAATGCACGACGATAATTTTTTGCCTGCGGGCAAAACTTTTAAACGCTATGGCTGGTACGCAGGTAGTGAAAAAATTTATCTCAGTAATATTTATATAAAAAGCAACATGAAATAATTAAATAAAACCAACTGTTCAATCTTCAATCAAAATTTAATTAAGAATAATAAAATTGTATGAAAAATTTACTTATCATTCTGTTTATGCTGCCAATAGTGGCGATGGCACAACAAAAACAGAGCATGGACGATGCCATGAAGAAAATGGAAGAAATGAAAAAAAATTTGACGCCGGAACAAAGGGCGGCAATGGAAAAAATGGGCCTTGATAAAACAATGCAAACGGCAAAAGAAAATATGAAACAGGGAGGCGCTGGTGTGGCTATGATGCCAATGGGCGACCCCAATAAAATTCCGGATAAAATTTCAACACTGGCTATACCTGCTATGCCAACTGATAAAGGAAAATTGATTGCCTACCTGAAACCAATTTTTTCTCAAACAGAAGCGGCTATGAAACCGGATCATGTAAAATCCGTTCAGACATTAATGAATAAAAGCGCTGAAACCGGAAAATATGCTATGGTATTCTGGACGAATAACGAATTAGACAAAGCATTGTACCTGCTTGCCAATGCTTGTATTACCAATCCTGATGATTTTGTTTCCATCAATAACCTCGGTGCATTACTTACTCTTTCGGGATATGCACATAAATCTTTACCACTACTTTTATACACGCAGAAATTTGTGTCCCAAAGCAGCACATTGTTGAATAATATTGGCCAGGCATATTTAAGTCTTGGCAATGTGGAGAAAGCAAAACCACTTCTTCTATCTGCCATTGCAAAAGATAGTACCAAGGCCGAAGCTTATAAAGCGATGGCACTTATTGCACAAAAGCAGGGAGATAAAACAGCTTGTGGAAACTATCTTGAAAAAGCGATTGCCAATGGCGATGCTACTTCAGAAAATATTAACCTGCTCAATCAGGTTGCGCCGGGTAAAGATTTATCGGAATCTATCCGCAAACGGTTTAAACAATTTTATAAAGACCATAGTGTCACCAAACGATTTGTAGTACCGGCAATTCCAGCATCGTATGAAGAAGCAGTTAGCCGCGATCATGAGATTGAAACTTATTTCAGAGACTTTGATGCTACTATCAACGCAACTTATAAAACACAACAAGAACTGACAAAAAAATATGAAGGACAGATAAAGGAAAATCAACAAAAAAAAATGGCACAGATGCAGCAGGTGATGGCGAATGCGGGCAAACCAGATTTTGCAAAATCAATGCAAGATATGAAAGCGTCTATGAGCAATCCCTTTATCGCACAAGGAGCTATTATGCTGTCCAGCATAGACAATCCGCAATTCAGCAAATCGTATATCAGTCGGATGAAAACCGAAACTTCCAATAGAGATAAAAGCATTAATGAATTAAAAGATGCATTGAAAACTGATTTTGATAATAAGATAAATGTTTTGGAAAAAGAAAAAAGCAAATTGAAAGATGGTGAAGGCCAGGATGCAGCCAATGCTAGAGCAATGGAAATTGAAAAGGAACTCTGCAAACTAAGAACAGAAAGGCAAAATAAATGGTTAGAAAAATCTGCAGAAATCAATAATCAATACATCCACAATATGGAAGACCTGCTCAATCAGCGCTTGCAGGAATATCTTTTTTGGAATACCATCGTGATGCAATCTATGCAGGACCCTACGGCGGTTAACTATGCATTTTATGTTGGCTATTTAAAAAATCTTAGAGATCTCGCTTATCCACTTTTTCCCACGCATGTGGACGGAGGCTTGTCAAAACCTTGTGGCGATTTTTTAAAGGCCAACAATACGAAAGGAAAAATTCACGATTGGGAAAGAGAACATTGCGAAGTGGATTTTGGAATTGACCTGATGGTAACCGGTGCAAAAATGAATTGCGAAGGCTGGTCGGTGTACGCAGATTTTAAAGCAGGTTCATTTAAATATGAACGCAGTGTGGATCCCGTAACCTGGCAAACCACAGGCCACAGCATTTCGGCAAAAGCAGGCAAGGATAAAGAATTTGAAATCGGCAAAATAAAAGCATCAATAGGTGCGTCTGTTGAAACCACAATAAAGTTTGATGGCAACATGAACCCGGTTGATTTAAGTGTGAAAGGCGCCGCAGGTGCAGAGGTGAGTGGCCCCTTCGGAGGTAAAGCAGGAGTTGATCTGGGTTCAGCAGAAATAAGTGTGAGTAATGGTTTCAATGCATCAGGGCCAGGGATACCAGGGTTTGGTAGTGATTTTTTGAAATAACGCCAAAGTGTTGTTATTTATTAAAATCACTACAGGCTGGGCAAACGGGTATAATTAGAAACACTATAAAGGCGTGAACTTATTGCCGCTGATGAATATTCAGCATGGCGTTCGGGCTAAAGCCGATG
Source organism: Bacteroidota bacterium (assembly GCA_018268075.1). Lineage (GTDB taxonomy): Bacteria > Bacteroidota > Bacteroidia > Chitinophagales > Chitinophagaceae > Ginsengibacter. The sequence goes on from JAFDXH010000226.1 coordinate 3,668, forward strand.
AAGGGGGTGTGTACATTATTGACCCCGTCTTTATTGCCCCGCCTTTAAAGGCGGAGCAATAAGATGAAGATAGAAAAGGCTTTTGCCAAACGATTGTATTTCGTCTTTAATAGATTTTAACCTATACCAACTACCAACATTTTTATTTTAGATTTTTTCATAAAGCCGAAAAATCATCTTTTTTAATGATTGCCCCAGATTAAGTCCATTTATACTTTTACCTTATAAAAAATGAAAAAATGAAAAAAACATTCACCCTTATTTTGCTTATTGCCGGTACAATGATTGCAAATGCACAATTAAGAAAAGATAACCCAGCGGTTTTCAAAACAACTATTCAAAAACCTAAGGAAAACGGGAATAACAATAATAACCAACAGACGCCACCATCCACGCCTCAGCTTACTGATGCTGATTACTTTTTATCGGTAGCAAGAGTTACTATTAACACCGGAAAAGATAATAAGGAGGTAAACTCAAAGTTGATTGTAAGTGTCTATCCCGCATCTGGTACAGATAATTATTTAAAGGGATATACCCTGATGAATTATATGCCGGAATTAAAAACATGGAGTTCACAATCGTTCACACTTCCCAAAGCGCCTGGCTTTGATCAATCTTTCAACAGCCTGGCGCAATACAAACAAGGCGGGGTAATGATAGACCTTTTATACAATACAGCAGGTAACGGGCCATTTTTTATCACAGATGCCTGGAAGATAGATCAGATAAGCGCTACGCTGGAGTTTAAAGACAAAAACGGTAATCCTCATCCGACCATGCCTTCAAAAACAATATATTTTACTGCAGACAGTAATGATATGTATCTGGATTTTGTAAAGTGGCATCTGTATTGCAAAACAGATGAATTTTTTAATACGCTTCCTACATTTATTACAAAAAGGCCATAAAAGTTTCAGGTATGAACTGGAAAAAAAATATGCTTGCAATACTGTTGCTCATGATGATTAACAGCACAGCATTTGCCCAACGCCCTTCCAAAGAACAAATGGAAGCCGATAAAAAACGATTTGCTGAAGCGCAAAAAAAATACCAGGAGCAACTGAATAAAATGGATCCCAAAGCCAGGCAGCGGTTTGACAGTATGATGAATGCGCTGGGAGCGAATAAGGCAAAAGATGATGCCATGCGGCAGGTGAATGAAAATAAAACTGCGAAGCCAAAAACTTCTGTGGGGCTTGCAAAAAATCAAAGCACCGATATACCACAAAATCAAATGGCGATTTTAAATGGCATCCCAAAAATAACCAATGCAACCCAGTATGAAGCATATCTTAATCGTTTGAAGTCGGAAGTTTCAGCTAAGGTGAATCCTGCAATAAAGAGTAGTGTTGATTTTCTGATTAATAATAATAAGAATAATCAAACACAGATGAACAACATACCTGTTTTGTATTTTATGCAACAGGATATTGAAGCTGCTGTTTATGCATCATTATGTGTTGCTATCATCAATAAAAATGTTCCTGTTTCTCAGGCAAATATCACGGCTGTTCTCTTTCAGGCTGGGTATCCTCAATATGCCATTCCATTGTTAGAATATTTGAATACACAATTCAAATCGGATTTATTATTGAGTAATACCGGGCAGGCATATTTGTCGCTCGGTGATAAAGAAAAAGCCAAAACTTGTTTTATGCGGGCACTCGCCGTTAATTCAGAAAACGTTTCAGCTAATTGTGGCATGGGATTCATTGAAGCTAATAGCCCTAATCCATCTGCCGCAGCGCCTTACATTGAAAAGGTGATGAAGAACAGCTATTCTGAAATACTGGAAAAACTTGTAACTAAGAAAAATATCAAGCTCAATTACAAGAATATGCGGGTAAAAGTGCCCGAAGTATTTTCGCCAAGAAAATACAAAGTTGTTCCCTGTGCTTTTAGTTTTGAAGAAGTGGAAGAAACAATGTCAAAAAGATTACAAATTCATTACGCAGAAGAAGATTGGGTGAGAAAATTGCAGAAAGCAAATGATGATTTTGACAAAGCAACTGCAAAAATGGATAATAATCAAAGATTGGCTTTATGGGGAGGCCTTATTTCTAATGGCGCTATGCAAAAGAAAGCAAAGTTTATGAGTATGCAGGCTGATTTATACATTAATGATTTTGTCAAGCGAATAACACCAGAGTATAATACCCTTAGATTAAAAGTTGCAAAACTGGAAAACGATTTAAAAGATCAAACAAAAAAAATTCGTTCAGACATTCCTGATAGCTATGAAGCTTGTAAAGCCCAAAAGGAGGCGCTGAATGAATATCTTAAGAAATCTACAGAACTGGTAAATGATTTTGTAACATTGAATATTTATGATTTCTATGATTATGCC
>JAFDXH010000227.1 GCA_018268075.1 Bacteroidota bacterium
CAGCCCTGACTTAACGATGTAATTATTGCCTGATTTGCCGTCAATTTCAATGGGTTTCATTGAGACCTTGTTGCTATCGGCAAGAGTAAATACAAAATACCGGTCTTGTATATCTTTCACGCTTGCCATTGGTATGGTGAGGGCATTGTTGATTGTTTTCTTCAAAATAATTTTTCCTGATCCGCCAGAGCGAAGCAATTTATCGGGATTGGCAAAAACTGCTTTTAACGGAATGCTTCCCGTGCTGCGGTCAATATTTCCACTGGCAATTTCTACCTTCCCTTTTTGCGGATAGACTGTACCGTCTGCCATCACCAGTTCAACGGTATTCATTCCTGAATCGGTGGTAAGGTCTCTAGCGTAGGAAATAAAATCAGCTTCGCTTAAAGTGAAATACACATACACGATGTTGATTTCAGAAAGTGTGGTAAGCGCTGTGGCATCTGCCGGAGTTACCAGGTTGCCAACTCTGTTCGGGATTCTTCCAATATATCCGCTAACCGGAGCTTTTATCAGGCTGAAAGCAGCATTAATTTCAGAAGAACCGAGTGCCGCTTTTGCCTGTGCTACCTGCGCTTTTGCTGCCGCATAATTAGCTTCGGCGGTCTGAAGTTGCAATGCCGAATACACTTTTCCCGCAACAAGCGGTCTTATTTTTTCAAGCTCTATTCTGGCATTTTGTTCTGCTGCTAATGCCGCCTGGTGCATCGCTTTACTGTTGTTTACCTGCTCATTATACACATCGCTTTTTATCTTAAAAAGAGACTGGCCTTTCTGCACGTAATCCCCTTCTTTCACAAAGATTTGATCGATATAACCTGTAACCTGAGCTTTGATATCCACGTTTACGCTGCCTTCTATGGAGCCGGGGTATCTTTTTTCTATTTGTGCGCTTGAAGGCTCAACATTCATAAAATCCACCGCAACTGGGGAAGCTTGTGGAGTTTCCGGATTTCCGCCGCAGGCTGATAGTATAGTGAGTGAAGCGCTCAATAGCAGTACCTTAATGGTTTTCAATTTTTTTATCATTATAAAGCTGAATTAATTTTACTGGTGATTGTCAATAAGTGTTCTATTTCAGGGTACTCATATCAATCACGTAGCGGAATTTTACTTTGCCGTCTATCACATTCCGGTAAGCATTATCTATCTCTGTGGCGGGAATGATTTCTACCAACGGATAAATATTATTTTTTATGGAATAGTCCAGCATTTCCTGTGTTTCTTTGATGCCGCCGATCAATGAACCATACACTTTTCTGTGTCCGGACATTGCCAGCATTGTGGTGTTGATGGTAGGCGTATTTTCAAGAGCGGGCATTCCGACAATAGCCATTTCACCGCCCATTTTCAGCATATTTACATACATCAATGGATCATACTTTGCAGGAATGGTGCTGATGATGAATGTGAAATTATCTTTCAATCCGTTCAGCTCATTTTCATTGCGAACATTCACATATTTTACGGCGCCCATCTTCAGTGCATCCTGGCGTTTATCTTCGGTAATATCAAATACCGTAACCTTAGCGCCCAGCTTTACCAGATATTGAACAGCGAGATGGCCCAAACCGCCGTAACCCGCTACGGCAACGCTGTCATTCTTTTTCACCTTCGAGAAATGAATGGGAGAATAGGTAGTGACGCCTGCACATAGAAGCGGAGCAACCCTTTTCATATCGGCAGTTTTCGGAATTTTAAGGGCAAATTTTTCAGAGACCACGTAGTTGTTGGCATATCCGCCCTGGGTGATCTCATTATTGTGGAAATAATCCGGCGTATTGTAAGTGCCGACCATTCCTTTTTCACAATACTGTTCCAGCCCTTTTTTGCAATAGGAACATTCACCGCAGGAATTGATGATGCAGCCGATACCAGCGTAATCTCCTACTTTGAATTTGGTCACATTTTTTCCTACTTTGGTCACACGTCCTGCTATTTCATGGCCGGGAACAAACGGATAGCTGGCTTCGGCCCAATCGCCGTTCACCATGTGGATATCGCTATGGCAAATGCCGGCGTAGAGAATATCAATCAATATGTCATTATCGCCCACCGCGTGGCGGGTAAATTCATAAGAATGAAAATGACCATCGGGTGCTGATTTCGCCATCCCTTTTGACGGTACACGGTTTTGCGCAAAGGCGCTTGTAAATAATACGGCAACAAACAAGATTACCAAACTGAATGTACGTTTCATGATTGTATTTTTTAGTTATTTTATAGAGAGATCTATTTACTATGCAAAGGAATAAAAACCCTAAAGGCAGCAAAAGACGAACCTGACCGAAGCGTATTAATTTACCTCCGAAACGTAGCCCATTACAACCGAAAAAAAATCCCAGAACGAGAAGGAAAATCGTTTGGGAATTGAAAAGAAAATAATTTGCAAAAGCAGATTTTTATGTAAAGCCGTAATATGAAGATTAAATAGAATAGAGAAGCCTTCGGGGCAAGGTTTCGAGAAGCCTTGGAATGAAAGATTTAATCACAGAGAATTATTCCGCATAAAAAGCTGATGAACCTTAATGTGCCGCTGTCTTTGAAAAGCCGTTCATCACGACAACACCAACCAGAATTAAGGCGATACCGATGATTGCCGGCAGGTCTAATGTTTGTTTAAAAATAAATACAGAAACCAATGCTGTAAGCACGATGCCCAAACCGGCCCAAACCGCATAGACCACGCCCAAAGGAAAGTATTTTAGAGCCTGTGAAAGAAAATAAAAACTACCCAGATAGGCAATCACCAGCACCACAACCGGAATTGTTTTTGTAAATCCGTTTGATGCTTTAAGAAATCCAGATCCTATTACTTCAAGTAGGATGGCAAGTGCCAAAAATAAATATTTCATTTTGTGTTAAATTTTCTATTAATAATCCAGCCAATTTTTTAACAGGTGCGCCTTTTCACGGCTTACGATGATTTCTGCATCGGGATTGTTTCTGAGGGCTATTTTTAGTTTGCCGTTGAAATAATTGTGCACCTGCTGTACGGCATCTATATGGATTATGTATTGCCTGTTTGCACGGAAAAATGATTTGGGGTTCAATTGCTGCTCCAGCTCCTCCATCGTTTGTGGCAGTATTTCCATTGCGCCGTTATTCAGCTTGGCCTTTGATATTTTCTGTTCGGAATAGAAATAGGCCACGTCACGTACCAAAACGGTCTTGTATCCATCCCTGTAAGGCAGCAAAAAGCGGTTTCTAAAATCTTTTGGCTGTAAAAAATTGAGCAAGCCTTCCAGTGATTTTTGGTTAACACCACCGGTATTCAAAGATTCCAACTTTTCTATTGCCGTTTTTAGTTCATCTTGTTCAATGGGCTTTAACAGGTAATCTATGCTGTTGTATTTAAACGCCCGAACGGCATATTCATCATAAGCGGTGGTGAAAATAACCGGGCATTCAATTTTTGTTTTTTCAAAAATTTCAAAACTCAACCCATCGGATAATCGCACATCCATCATCACCACATCGGGCTGTTGATGCTCATTGAACCAGGCGACACTTTCTTCTACGCTGTCTATTACGGCCACTATTTCAGCCTTTGGCTTTATGGCCTTTAGCATACGTTTCAATCGGTCTGCATTTGGCTTTTCGTCTTCTATAATTAAAATTTGTTTCATTACATTTTTATTAGCGGAATGATTACTTTAAAAGAGGTATCGCTTTTTATAATCTGCGGCTCTTTCTCTGATAAAAGGTGGTATCTCCTATAAATATTCCGGATGCCGATGCCGGAAGAATC
>JAFDXH010000228.1 GCA_018268075.1 Bacteroidota bacterium
GCAGTCCTTTAACTGTTACTACCACACAAATAGTGGAAATAAACGCTGCGCTGAATTCAAGACGTTTGGGGAAATTGAGGTTATGACATCAACAGGAACAGATTGCTTTTCCTGACTTCATCACTCCCGACTTGTCCGCCCCTGATTTTCATAACGTATAAAACGTTGATGATGTTAGTATTAAGTTTTAATTTTTCCTATTTTGCTGACCTAAGGGGTCAAGGATGTACAAAATCAGGCAAATCAGGTATGCAGCCGGATCGGTTTCTGTGCAGGTATATAAGATAGAAAACCGCAAAAGAGTAATTGTTAGGCATATCGGCACTGCCCGCACAGAGCAGGAGCTTTCCGATCTGATGGCGCTTGCTAATGATTTTATTGGAAAAGTCTCAAAACAGCTCTTCTTATTTCAGCATCAACAGTCGGGCAACATCCTCTATATTAATCAGACCGATTTTATTGGAGTACATTATACCTTTCTGCATGAGTTGATTTCAAAACTCATCATTACAATAGGCTTTGATAAGCTGAAGAACAATCTGCTGTTGGATTTGATTATTATGCGGATGATGGAACCCGCTTCTAAACTCCGGTCAATAGAGTTGCTGCAGGAATATTTTGGTATAAGGCACCGCAGGCAAAACTATTACCGGTCCGCACCCGGATGGCTTACCCTGAAATCAAAAGCAGAAGCCATCGCTCTTGGATTTGCCGGCAAGCATTATGCTTTCAATTTTGATTTATTGTTTTACGATGTAACCACTTTATACTTTGAAGCTTTCGAAGAAGATGAACTGCGCAAAAACGGCTTTTCAAAAGACAACAAATCCGCTCAACCGCAGATTTTAGTGGCACTGATGGTTACCAAAGAAGGCTTTCCGATAGCTTACGAAGTATTCGCAGGTAATACTTTCGAGGGGCATACCATTATACCGGTGGTGAAAAGCTTCATCAACAAAAACAATGTGAAGACCTTCACCGTAGTTGCCGATGCAGCAATGATCAGTACCGAAAACATTCAGGCTTTAAAGGAAAACAGCATCAACTACATTGTTGGAGCCAGATTAGGCAACCTGTCTAATGAGTTGGTTGCTGTAATTGATAAAAGCATCAGTCGCCAGGATGGCACAAGCACCAGAATAAAAACAGATAATGGCTACCTGGTTTGCAGTTACTCTTCTGTCAGGCATCGCAAAGACAAATACGAGATGGAAAAGCAAATTGAGAAAGCAAAATTCATTATTGAGCATCCATCTAAAAACAAGAAACTGAAATTCACCAAATCAACAGGTCAGAAAATAGAACTCAACCAAAAGCTCATCAACAAAACCGAAAAGCTGCTTGGCATCAAAGGCTATTATACCGATCTGGAAGAAGGTATTGCAGATAACAAAACGATCATTGACAGGTATCATGAACTTTACAAAATAGAGCAGGCTTTCAGGATAGCGAAAAGTGATTTACAAACCAGACCGATATTCCATTTTAAAGAAGAACCAATAAAACTACACCTGCTGATTTGCTTTATTGCGTTGGTGGTATCAAAGCACGTAGAACTCAAAACCGGAATATCTATCAGAAAATGTATACATGAATGTAAAAGAATAACCGATGCCCGGCTGAAAAACAAACTCACTGGCAAAGAAATCAGGATAAGGGCAAATTCAACTCCCCTGGTAGCGGAAATTCTCGGAAAATTGGACCTGCTGACCTAATTTGGACAAGTCGGGTGGGCCTGTTCCCTTGTGAAAAAAAATTGAAAATAATGATGTGGACACAATATTAACCCCATGTCGCTCCTGGCTAAGGGTTGGTTTTGCTTTCATCTGATATTAATCCACCTTTTATATTATTAAATATTGTACAGCTTGGCACAAAACAAAAGGTCAATTTTGAATTATTTTTGAATTTCTGTTTAAAACAGGAAAATTTTATAGGCGTAAGTAGACTGTGCAACAGCCTATGCAGGAGAATCACAGCACTATGAAATAGCGTTATGGTATGAAAAGATAATTGATCTGCCAGCGGCAATTGTGGGAATCAGCAATAAAATTACCGTTGATAGTTCTTGGTATCAGAGCAGAATTTTATTAGCTTGATGCACGAGCTTTAATGCACACTCTTTTTATGAATGCGTATCTTCAAGTTCTGAAATCCGCCTTTCAACCCTGAAAAGGTAAAGTGCCAATGAAGTTAACACGACTAATGCTATTACTGCAGCAATATAATGAATTTGGTGCGGCGAAAGTCTGAGTCTTTCATTTGCATTATTGTGAAATGATTGCTGCTGACAATAAGCATAATTGGACAGGGCTAATGAAAGGATGATTAATAAGATAGGCACAATCCGCTTACTCATAATATATTTTTGTCTGTAATTTTTTTGATGCGGATCAGTAGTGTAGTGATCCATATTCCAAGCAAAGTGTATCCCGGTAATGCAATGCACCATAATAACATAAACATCCGAGGTTCAATATCGTTGGGATTGATCAACGGATTTCCCTGCGAGCCGGGATGGAGACTTTCTACCATGCGTGGAATGATAAACAGTGTAGGAAAGAGCATAACATAGGCAAAAATATTATATACGGCAGCAATCCTTGCCCTTCTGGTATCATCCTGCACAGAAGCTCTTAAAATAAAATAAGCAAAATAAGTAAGTAATCCTACAGCAGTGCCGATCTGTTTAGGATCTCCACTCCAGAAAGCTCCCCAGGTATATTTAGCCCAGACCATACCGGTGAATAATCCTAATAACCCAAATAAAAGTCCCGTTTTCGCGTATTGCTCAGCTCTTATATCACTAATTAATCTGCCAGTACGTAGAAAGAAGACTGAATTAACGACCGATGTAGTAAACAGTACCATCATTACCACCCACAAGGCAGGATGGAAAAAATAATTGCGAATAGTTTCATGAAGTGTATGCTTGTCAGGTACATCCATCAAAAACCCGGCAACAAACGTTACTGCAAGTAACAATATGCAGATAAGTTTCCACCATTTTTGCTTAATCATATTCTTTGCATTCCCTAAGTCCAAAAAAAGCTGCAATATCAATAAAATTCTTTAAATCTTTATTTTAGAAGGTTCTGAAGCTTATTTTCATTTATATTCCTATTGATCTTAAAAAAGAATCCCTGAAACTTGAACCAATTGGAATTTCATGCTTTCCAAGAAATACACGATTACCTTCTATAAGCGTAAGCAATGAACTGTTTATTATGAAAGAACGGTGTACTCTTTTGAAAATGAAGGCCGGTAACAATTTTTCAATCGCGCTGAATGACATATTAGGAACAAAACTGTTCTCCCTTGTTACCAGTTTGGTATAATTGCCGCTGGCCTCTGCATACACCAGATCCTGGAATTTTATCTTAATTAATTTTCCTTCCGTGCGAATAAAGAACCCGTCTTCGTGTAAAATATTTGATGCCTGTGATGTATTTCTCCCGTCAGTATATATTTTTTCCTTTGCTTTATCAACCGCTATAATAAACCGGTCAAGAAGAAAAGGTTTAACAAGATAATCGCAGGCTGTCAGGTCAAAAGCATTTACAGCATATTGCTGATAGGCAGTTGTAAATATTACTACCGGCGGATTTTTCAGGGTTTTTAAAAATTGGATTCCGTCAAGTACAGGTAAGTGTATATCCAGGAACAATAAGTCCACTTTTACAGATTCCAGTATTTGTCTCGCTTCCAGTGCATTTGCGCAAATGCCGGCAATATGCAAGGAAGGAATATAGGCACAAAAGTCCACCATAATATCCCTCGCTATCGGCTCATCGTCTACTATCAGGCATTCAATAGCTTCCATCATTCTGTTTGGGTAGTTCAAGATAAACAAAATACGTGTCCTCTTGTCTGAAATATTTTAGAGCATATTGATCACCATATAAAAGGTCAAGACGCCTTATTGTATTGGAGAAACCCATCCCCAATACAGGTTCAACGTAGTGTTGGGATGGGAGCATTTCCCCACAACTGTTGCTGATTGAAAATAAAAATTTGTCGCCTTTTACAGAAGCCGTAATATCAATCCTGATATGATTGCCGTAAGTATTTTTGGAATGTTTAAATGCGTTCTCTACAAATACGATCAAAAGCATCGGCGGTATCTTTACTTTATCGGCAATTCCATCATTGAGGTTTGTTGTGAGCTGTAGCCTGTCACCAAGCCTTATTTTTTCAAGTTCAATATAATTGTTGATATAATTTATTTCCTCCTGCACATGCACAAAACGTTTGCCGGCATCCGATAAGGAGTATCGTAACAAATCGGAGAGCTTAACAATGAGCAACGCTATCTGCTGATCTTTTTTTATGGCTAATCCGTAAATATTATTCAGCGTGTTAAACAGGAAATGCGGGCTTAGCTGAGAACGTAACAATTCCAGCTCGCTCTGCTTTTGCCTGTCTGCAATATCGGCAGCAACCAACTGCTTGAACAGGCTATCGCGGGCTGTGGTCAAAAATAGCCCCAGCGTAAAAAATAAAACAACCAATGGTACGCCAAAGGTCAATGAGCTCCAGCCACGGTTTAGTTCAGAAATAAAAAGAAAAAAAGAGAAAAGCAGTGAAATGCCTATGATCAGCACCACAACTACTGTAATAAATACTGTAATTCGCCCCTTCAGTAAAAAAGCTTTACAAGCCCACCTGCCCGAATAAGCAGTTCCCAGAAAAAAAAGGCATACAAATGCTGCCCTGGGCAGTAGTTCCGAGCGGAACGGGCTGGCAATAACAGGCACAAAACAAAGTGCAATAAACACCGCACAAAAGAATATATGTACAGGTAGTTTAGATACTGCCAGCTTTAATAAAAAGTTTTGCGGAACGATCATACCTGCAAATATCAAGATCCATCAGCAAAAATCTGGAAAAAGCATCAGACGATGATTAATGCATGTCCAACGGATAAAAACAGGTGTCTAACTTAACAAGGCATACAATGTTATTGCTATTATTTTGAGCATATTATAGCTGAACATGAGAAATCTTTATACGAAAAGCAAAAAAAACGGTTCAAACCACTGAACATTCTATAAATCATACCGGTACAGCTTTTAACAGTGTCTGTCCTGGCTTCGAATTTTTTATAAACTGATACTTCATATTTGCCCTCATGAAATTATCCATACAAAATTTATCAAAGACTTATCCCAACGGGGTGCAGGCAATAAAAAATGTTTCGCTCGAACTGCAGGAGGGTATGTTTGGACTATTAGGGGCCAATGGTGCAGGAAAATCTTCGCTGATGAGAACTATTGCAACATTGCAACCTGCGGATTCCGGGAGCATATTTCTCGACGATATCAATGTTTTGCAACAAAAAACAGCCGTGAGGCAGGTGCTGGGATATCTACCGCAGGAATTTGGAGTTTATCCGAGGGTTTCAGCGGTAATGATGCTGGATCATATCGCCCGGCTAAAGGGAATTTTACACGCGGCAGAAAGAAGGGATACGATAAGCTATCTTCTTGATAAAGTAAATCTCACCAAAGATAAAAATAGATATCTCGGCACTTATTCAGGTGGGATGAAGCAAAGATTTGGAATTGCACAGGCGCTTTTAGGCAATCCAAAACTGATCATTGTAGATGAACCTACTGCAGGGCTGGATCCGGCGGAAAGAAACCGTTTTTATAACCTTCTGAGCGATATAGGTGAAAACACAGTTGTTATCCTGTCTACCCATATTGTGGAAGATGTGCACACACTATGTTCCAGGTTTGCTATCATTTCCTCGGGGGAAGTTATCTACACCGGCACACCAAAAGAGGCAACGGGTAACCTGAAAAATAAAATATTTCAGCAGTTCATAGCAAAACCGGAGCTACCACATTACAAAGGGAAATATGAAGTGATATCAACTCAATTAAAAGAAGGGAAGCTGTCAATACGCATCCTGTGTAAGGAAGGAACAGCTCCGGGTTTTGAGCCGGCCATACCTACCCTTGAAGATGTATACTTCAGTATGATCAACAACAATGCTGATAATATTGCCTGATAAATTTAAAACTGTACAATAATGTTACCCGAAGTTTTACGGTTTGAAATAGCTTACAGGTTAAAAAAAACTGCCGTTTACATTTACTTTACAATGATTTTATTGTTTAGCTGCCTGGTATTCATGAAGGGCTTTCTTCCTTTGGGTGAAGATCAGCACATCAATTCACCGGCTTCTATCGCACAATTTTGTTCAGGAATGACAATGATGATGATGCTTGTTACATCAGCAATCATGGGTATTCCGTTATTCCGCGATATAGAATACAACACAGGATCCTATTATTTCAGCTTACCTGTTTCTGAGTCCGGGTATTTTTGGGGACGCTTTCTCGGATCATTCATCGTGCTTTTATTTATTTCATTTGCTTTACCGGCAGGGATATTTATAGGTTCAAAGCTGGGACCATTATTGGGATCAACAGGTATAGAACATTACGGACCAAATAAGCTTCAATTTTACATAGAGGCCTATTTTGTTATTGTTTTGCCGAATTTATTTTTCAGTTCGGCGCTCTTTTTTGGGTTGGTTGCAATATTGAGAAATATAAAAGCTGTGTATTCCAGCGGCATCCTGGTTTTATTAGGCTACCTGATCGGCAACTTTTTTATTCATGCTCACCCTGATCCTTATATTATTCACCTATCCGACCCGTTTGCTTTGAATGGCATCAGGTCAATACTTGGCGGCTGGCACGATGAACAAAAAAATGCGTTGACGATACCGCTCTCCGGTCTATTCCTTGCTAACCGTGTATTATGGAGTATGGCCGGGCTACTGATCATTTTGTTTACGTGGAAAAAATTCAGTTTTGAAAAGTTTCTGTACGCTGTAGCAAACAAAAAATCAATACAAATCAACCATGCTCCTGCTCCTCTAAAAATAATACCACAAATCTCTTTTCATAACAGGTACAGGAATAGCATATTTTTTTCATTAGTAAAAATCGAAACGATTAACATCATTCGAGATAACTATTTCTGGATTATTATACTGGCGGGCAATATTTTTCTTGGAATTATTTTCTCTCATGGCCCGGGCAATTTTGGCACCCGGGATTTTCCGAGAACATCCCAAATCCTGTTCCTGTTGAACAATAATTTTCTGATCTTCATTTTTTGCATCATCTTTTTCTATGTAGGAGAAGCCATACACCGGGAGAAGCTATCGGGATTCAATTTAATCAATGATGCTTTACCTCCGGCAACATGGATCTTTCATCTTTCCAAATTTCTTTCAGTGCTTTTGATCAGTATCATCCTGCTCTTTTCTGCTATGCTTTCGGGCATGATAGCCCAGATTGCAAAGGGATATTTTGAATTCAATTTCCTGGTTTACTTCAAGATGCTTTTTTTGTGCATCTTCCCGAGATTAATAGCGATTACCATGCTGGCATTTGCCATTCATATTTTAGTGAATAACAAATTTGTAGCTATAGGGATCGGTATTACCTGGCTCGTTTTATGCCAGCTCGCTATTCAATCCGGTATTCTTGATTACAATCTTTTACTATACTCTTTCGGGCCTTTTTATGCCATTTCCGATTTTGATAATATCGGGCATATGATGAAGCCGGTAAGTTGGTTTAACGCGTATTGGATTTCCTGCGGACTTTTATTGCTTTTAGCGGGATATCTTCTGTATACCAGGGGAATTATCAGTTCGCTCAAAGACAGGAGATGGATAGCGGTACAACGATTCAACAAGGTTGTGTTATACCAGGCAATATTGTTATGCGTCTTATTTGCAGGCTGCGGCGCTTTTATATACTACAATGTCAGCTATTTGAACCATTATATAACTGCGGAAGAAGATATGGAACAACATGCGATGATGGAAAAAACTTTAAAACCGTTTGCGTCAATGGCCGTGCCCAAAGTGAGCGCAATAAATATAACAGCAGATATTTTCCCGGAAAAGCAAACCGCTCTTTTTAAAGCCAGGGTGGTTATTGTAAACAAAAGCAGTGTACCCATTTCACAAGTGCTGACGGATGGAGATTTCCTGCAGCAGTACGAGATCAGTAATGGAAGCAAACCGCTTCCTTATACGGAACCCCTGCTATACCCGCGACCGGTATTTAGTCTGTTTGGGCCTAAGAATATGTCATCCGGGTATAGACTATATACACTTGCACAAACGCTGGCTCCGGGCGACAGCGCAGTATTGTTTATACAATCCGAATATAGTTTTAGAGGATTTCAAAATAGTATGTATGGTGCTAATTTCTTACACAACGGTGCCTTAATGGGAGTTTGCCTGCCGGGATTTGGCTATGACGCTGACGATGAGTTGAAGAATGAAGACGACCGGAAGAAATATGGTTTGCCTAAAAGAGTGCCGGAGCATTTGCGCGCCGGCCCTCTAAAGGATGAAGACCGGCTGCATTCCAATCCCTATATTGATTTATTGGATTTTAATATTACCATCAGCACTTCTTTAAACCAAACAACTATTGGCCCCGGAGACCTGGTAAAAAAATGGACCGCGGGCGGAAGGAATTATTTTACTTATTCAGGAAAACAGCCTGGCATTTATATGTTGCCCGGTATTGCCTCTGCCGAATACAGGGAATGGCACGATAGCGTGCATACAGGAAGTCGCACAATTGATATCGGCATTTATGCTCACCCTGCCCATAATAAAAACATTTCGAGGTTAATGGATGCTTATAAAACATCAGTCAGGTTTTGTGACCAGACATTCAGGCCATATATGTATAAGCAGTTGCGTCTCGTAGAAACTCCGGTGTATGCCCCTTTATCCACTAATATTGCAGGAACCGATTTTTTCTCAGAGCTATATGGCTGGAATGCAAATACCGGGATCCCATCTGACGTCAACAATTTTTTATTTAATTCGGCAAGGCAGGTTGCACGTCAATGGTGGGGCAACCAGGTAGCGCTCAACAATGTTCCCGGCTCGCTTGCATTAAAGGATGGAATATCTACTTTTTGTGCCTTGCTTATTTATGAAAGCGTATATGGGAAAGCTGAAGTTCAGAAAGTTTTATATAATTTATTTGATTGGTATTTGCTGAATGCCCGGTGGAATGCAGTCCGCCAACATCCTGTTTTAAGCGGCAACATGTCAACTGAAACAGATAACAAGGTAGCGCTGGTATTATATGGATTAAAGGAAACAATAGGCGATGAGCTATTGATTAAGGCGCTGCTTGATTTTAAACAACGCTGGGAATATAAAACGACCGGCCCGTTTGCGGGAATCAGCGATCTGTATTCGCTATTAAAAAATTATGTGCGTGCGGAACACCTGCCATTCCTGGAAGATAGTTGGAAAAAAATATGTTTTTATGATAACAGTATTGCCTCCGCTGCATTTACAACCGGTCGTTCCGGAGAAAAGTTTTTAAATGTTATTTTGAATGTGAGCAAACATGTTGTTGATTCGACAGGAGCGGAACGGGAAGAAAGTATAGATGGAGAAAAAATAGACATTGCCTTATGGGGTAAAAATAAGGATGGTGACAAATTCCTGATCACTCAACAATCTTTTCCATTGCATTCAGGCAGAAATGAAATTCAGATCCCCTCATCCATACAACCGGCGTTTATTCAATTAGATCCCGGATATAAAATGATGGATAGAAACCGGTATAGTAATAGGGAGTACAGTAAAATTGAATCTGTAAACTGAAAGTAATCCTCAAGCAGCGGAATGATGATTGCTGTAACAATCAATTAATTTGCGCTGGCAATCACCTGTACGCCACCCGGCGGCAGGAATTCATTTGTTTTTTTCCACATACCCGGCTAGTTTCTCAAGCGATTCCGCTGTTCCGACTTCGTTGTCTTTCGGGTCAATGCCAGCCGGAATATTTTTGAAAACGATGGTGACTTTTGTTGCGTTGTTTCCCGCTTCTTCCAAAAATACTTCCATGATCATTTCTTCGGTAAACTCATTCTTATCAGATGTAAAATTGATTGTCTGCACAATTTTTTCGTATGGTTTAAGGGCAACAAATTTGGCCGAAAAACGGTCTTCGTTCCCTGATGTTTTACCGGGTATTTCGTTGTTGAGATAAAAAAGAGACATCTCATAACCACCGCCCACTTTTAGGTCAAAGCCGTGGATCTTGCCTGTCATATTATAAGGCGCAAGCCAGTATTCCAATGCTTCTTTATCCGTAAAAGCATTATAGACTTTCTCTTTTGTTGCCTGAATGATCTTTGAATTTTTGCTGGTTGATCCCATGTCTTAAGTATTATCAGTTCTTACTATAGGCAAGGTATATAGATTTTTAACCGGGTAACCTTCCTTATGACAAGAAATTATATCCTGGCTTTTAGCAAATGCCTGACGGAATGAGAGAGGATTACAGCTGGGCCGCCGGCCAATAAAACTAATCAATATCCACAGTCAGCCTGTTCGATACATGCTTTTCTTCCTGCTTTCTTATTGTTTTATTGGTAATAATGTAGTGCTCTTTTTCCCGTTCAATCAGCTTATACCAGGCAATGGCGGGAATAGCGTTATTAGAATGCAATTCCAGGCGAATGATAATATTCTCGCTGGGATGTCTGTGATCATTGATCAATTGGCTTAATTCCGTTTCATCAATATTGATCTCCCGGGCAAATACCTTTCTTTTTTTATTCAACAGTTGTACATACGCTTTCAAAAAATAGCTGAACTTCAGCCTGGGGTCAAATTTTTCATTGTTAAGGTAATCTTCTAATTGAAACCTGAGCTGTAAAATATCAGACGTTAACTTATCTTCTGCAGTCATTTCAGACTGTACTTTTGCTCTTGCAGCTTTTAGCTGCTTATCAGCTTCTTTCTTCTGTGCTGGAGTTAAAGTAACGGGATATACATAGGCTTCCGCCAGTTCTCCGGGTGTATGCTTTACTCTTGTTTTTTTCGTGTTCATAGCAAATACTTTAAAATGATATCGTTTAAGGCCTTCCCTTCTAAAAACAGTTGCCAACCTGCATCCAACATTCCATATTTCCGGATGTAATGGTTTTTTAACCTGGTCTTAGGTACTAACGATACGCAAGCATCTCTTCCGTATCGTTTGACAGCCTGACTACATGCATATGCGATAAGATGACCGGCTATACCACCGTAGGCTTTATTTTTGCCAACATTTTCTTTAGAGCAGGCCAATAAATTGATCTCAATTCTACTTTCATCGGGAACCTCAATTAATGCCATTACACCAAGTATATCATCATCGCCGGAAAGTTGAAGCTTATATACCGCCACATCCATACGGTTCCTGAAAGATTTCCATAAAAAATGATAACGTTTTTTGGTCAGCATTTTATAGTCATCATCTTCAAGAATTGTTATTTTTACTTCCCTTCTTGCCCTGGTCTTTATTTCAACTAAAGCCATAGACAAATATACAAAAAGTTTACAAAAAATGTAAACATTTTGTATGTTCAATTTAATCTCTACACATATTCTGTATTGACATTTATGGATTTATCTCCATTTTGAATCACTATCCATAAACGGTATGCTAAAAAACCATTTCAAAACTGCCTGGCGCAATATCAGAAAGCGAAAAGTCCATATCCTTATCAATGTATCTGGACTGGCTATCGGGTTATGCGCCTGTATCACTATCTACCTGATCAGTCGCTATGAATTCAGTTTTGACAGCTTTCACCCCGATAAAGACCGTATATACCGTATTGCCGGTAAAGTGGAGGAGAATAACGGACAGTTTTTTTATGTGGAGGATGTTCCCCCGCAAGCGCCCACTGCCTTGCGAAAGGAAGTGCCCGGGTTTGAAAGGGTCGCCGGCTTTTACAGGTATCGGCCGAAGATCACTATAGTGAAGCAAAATCATGGAAGGGTTAATTATGACGGCTTTGTAGAAGGTACCAACACGCCCGGTGTTATCATAACCGATCCCGATTATTTTTCCATATTTCAATATGAATGGCTTGCGGGAAGCGCAGCTACTTCGCTGAATGAGCCGTATAATGTTGTATTGACAGAAAATACAGCCAGGAAATATTTTGGCACTTCCCATTGGGAGGATGTGATGGGAAAAGAGATCATCTATGATGATTCATTAAAGGTACGGGTATCGGGGATAGTGAAAGACTGGAATAAAAATACCGATTTCCCCTACAGGGAATTTATTTCTTTCAGCACTATCAAAAGCAGCTTTTTAAAAGAGGGGATGGATAAAAATGACTGGCTTCCGGGAAAAGACAACCTCTGGATCTGGTCTGTGGCAAAATTAGCTCCCGGTGTATCGCAGGATCAAATGCGTTCCCGGATGCAGGGTATTGTTCAGAAATATATGAAGCTTGACCTGGGTACTACATTCAGCCTGCAGCTTCAGCCTCTTGCAGATGTACATTTTAACAGCAGCTACGATCATGATGATATCAGGAAGGCGCATAAACCCACGTTATTCGGATTGATCAGCATCGCTGTTTTCCTGCTGATCATTGCCGTTATTAATTTCATCAATTTAACAATAGCCTTATCCATGGAAAGGGAGAAGGAGATCAGCATCCGGAAAGTAATGGGAAGCAGCACAAAAAGCCTCATTTTTCAGTTCCTGATCGAGACCTTCCTTGTTGTGCAGGTAGCTATAGCGATTGCTTTGCTGATGACCTCGTGGGTGTTCTCTGCTTTTAAAGGATTTTTCCCTTCGGGGGTTACCCTCGATCTTTTAAAACCTGATACGTTAGTTTTTATTCTGCTGGTAATAATAGTTACTATTTTGATATCGGGCCTATACCCTGCAAAAGTCTTATCTTCTTTTGTGCCTGTTATTTCTTTAAAAGGCAGTTCACCGGTTCAAAAAAAGAGCTTTCAAAAAGGTTTGATAGTGTTTCAATTTACGCTGTCGCTTGTATTTATTATCAGCAGCATCATTATGATGGATCAGATCCGGTTTATGCGCTACAGTGATTTTAAGTTCAGAACAGATGCCGTGATCATCGTAAATAACCCGGATGATCAGCCGGGGAAAATAAAAGTGCTTAAACAGCAAATCGAACAATTGCCGGGAGTTGAAAAAGTGATCCTGCAAAGTAAATCACCTGCGGGAACGATAGAGGAATACCCGTTAAAATATAAAGGGAAAGAGGAGATTGAAATGCTGGTGTCGAGGCAGGGAGGAGATGAAAATTTTATTCCCTTTTATGCAATGAAGCTGTTAGCAGGCAGGAACCTGCTACATAGCGACAGTCTTTCCGAATTTGTGATCAATGAAACTTTCTCTAAGAAACTGGGGTTTCAGACACCAGACCAGGCTATCGGAAAGTTGCTTTACAAAGACAACAAGGCGTATCCGGTAGTAGGGGTTGTGCAGGATTTTCACGAAGGTTCTTTTCATGAAGCTGTTGGGCCGCTTGCCATTGGCCATATGCCGGAAAATGAAAAAAGCATTGCTATTAAGCTTGTCACGAATGGAAAATCTATTGCCGGCAGCGAATCTTCCATCAGGGAAATTGAAAACATGTGGAAAAGCATTTACCCGGGCGTCGCATTTAACTATACATTTTTTGATGATATCATCGCCCGGATGTATGAAAAGGAGCAAAAGACGTCTACATTAATGACAACCGCCATGCTGATCAGCATTGTTATTTCCTCTCTTGGTTTGTTAGGACTGGTGATGTTTACCACACAGATAAAGAAAAAAGAGATCGGTATACGCAAAGTGCTGGGCGCAGGTTTTGGCAATATCGTACTGCATATCAGTAAGGAGTTTATCCTGCTCATATTTATTGCCATGCTGATTGCTTCACCGATAGCATGGTACTTCATGAACCAATGGCTGCAAAATTTTGCCTACAGGATCAATATCAGTTGGTGGATCTTTGTGCTGTCCGGGTTTATAGCCCTTGTAATTGCGCTGCTGACTATAGGCTTTCACTGTATAAAGGCCGCTTTGTCCAATCCAACGCAGAGTATAAGGCAGGAATAAATCTATTTATAAAAGCTATCAAGAAGATAAAAAATAGTATCTATAAAAAACAGTACCCCGTTTTTTGACAAGACATTTTCATCGTGCAGGTCTTCAAAAATAAGCCCTATCTCATGATGTATGTAATCGTTATTGCGGGTGTTTGTGAAACCATTATAGTTTAGGAAATCTCTTACAAGATTAAGGTCTGTAGATTCTGTCGTCACTATAAAATCCTGCCTGACCACAGCATATAAATTATTTTTTATGATTTTGAACCCTAAGAAATCGTAGGAGGTGGTGGGAAAAAAATAATTATGAATGAGTAAGCTGTTGAAATAATCAAGCCAAAAGGAATAGAAAATGCTGTCATTGGTTTTTATAACACTGAAATCATCATATCGAAACACCCGCTGTTCTGCTCCTGCACCTATAAATTCTTTTTCAGAAATGTCGTTCGGATAAAATAAACCTTCGGAACCTGCAAAAGCTATGAGTGCTGCTGTTTCTTCACTTTTGAGCTGTTGCTTTTGAGCATTTGCACCTGCTTCCGCATTTCTTCTAAGGAAATGCTGGATTTTTTTGAGTTGGTTTTCTTTGCCAGTGCATTCATCTGTGCAAATGATATTTTGTAGTTCATTTTTAATGCTTTTCATTCTTGAATGGCTTATACAAAGATACTCAATTCGGATGCAAATACCAAAGCCTCTCCCGGAACAGAATAGAGCCCTTGATCTGTTGTTCGCAAATCAATAACTCGTTTAATCAATCAGATCGTTGAACAGCTAATTTTAGGTGTAAATGAAAATTATTGTTGTTCTTATTGCCTTGTCCTGAAATCATACATATAGTGTATCAAAACCGGACGGTATATTCATATGATAATCATATATGTAAATTCCAGCTAAATTGACCCCCATTCGCCAGATTAAATTGCCCCCCTAAAACCAGCGCAAACTGACCCCCTCTGAGATTTTTTCAAAAAGGCGTATAAAGTCCTAAGAAAAAATTGGGTAAAAAGTAAATAAAGAGCTGTTGATATGTGGAACAAAAGTAGGTATAAGTTTTTGTCCGGGATTGTTATAAAATGGATTCCATATTAGTGATATTATTAGTATGCGCTTTCTGCTTTTTTCTTAGAGACTCGCCATACAGTTCTACTCTTATGGAGCCATGTACTATTCTGTCCATTATAGCATCCGCAATGGTTTTTTCTCCTATCACTTCATGCCATTTTTTTACAGGAACCTGTGCGGTTATAATGGTAGAACGTTTACCATGTCGGTCTTCAATAATATCAAGCAGCAGGGTTCTGCTGCCAGCGTCAAAGGGCTGTACGCCAAAATCATCCAGTATCAAAACATCCTGCTTTTCTATTTTAGATAATTCTTTTAAGTGAGCGCCATCAGCCTTTGCCATTTTTAAATGCGACATGAGTTTTGCTGTATTGGTATATAATACTTTATGCCCCATCAGGCAGGCCTGCTGACCAAGAGCTGATGCTAAAAAGCTTTTGCCTGTGCCGGTACTGCCGGTGATAAAAAGATCTTCTGCCTTTTTAATAAAATCACAGGTTGCCA